>CANBTO010000304.1 GCA_947372405.1 Verrucomicrobiaceae bacterium | reverse complement strand
CAACAACGGCCGCATCGTCCACCACGGCGACGCGGAGACCCTCAAGCGCGGCTCGGACAGCGTGGGCGGCGTGCTCTACGACGTGCAGGTGGACGGAGATCCGCAGGGAGTCTCGGACTGGTGCGTGCTCCAGCCGAACGTCGAGTTTCTCGAAGCCCGCAAACACGGCGGCCGCATCCGCATCACCGAATTCCACCGCGAGCAGCGCAATCTCGAAGACGCCTTCATCGACATTCTCGGCCGCCTCGACAAGGGCCAGGAAGCCCTCGCCCCGCCACCGCTGCCGCAGGAGAAGTTGATGGTGGATAGTTGATGGAAAGTACCTTCGCTCCCTCCTCCACCTCTTCACTTTTAACTATCAACCATCAACTCTCTTCCTTGTCCTCACCAGTGGCTTTTCTAACCGACTTCCCGGACCGCATCTCGCCGATGCTCGTCAAGGAACTGCGCCAGGGCCTGCGGGCCAAGACCTTCATCGCGGTCTTTCTCAGCCTCCAGATCTTCCTCGGGGTGATGTTGTTCTCAGCCGGGGCGGCCTCCACCTCGGACCATGTCGGCTCGGTGGTCTCCGGCATCATCTTCACCTTCTTCGCCACCGCAGTGCTGCTCGTCCAGCCGCTTCGCGGCATCAGCGCCCTGTCATCTGAAGTCAAGGGCAACACCATCGACATGATGGTTCTTACCCGCCTCAGCGCCTGGCGCATCGTTTTCGGAAAGTGGGTGGCCATCGTCAGCCAGTCCGCGCTGCTGCTGGCCACGATCATTCCCTATCTCATCCTGCGCTACTTCTTCGGCGGCATGAACCTGATCGGGGAAATGGTGTTCCTGATCCTGCTTTTCCTCACGTCCATGGCACTGACAGCCGTAACCGTCGGCCTTTCGGGATGCAATTCGGTGATCGTCCGCGCGCTGGTACCCGTCTTCGGATTGCCCGCGCTGCTCTGGACACTTTTGATGGCGAGCCTGTTCAGCAGTTTCAGGGGCTCGTCCAATATCTTCGACATCTGCACGCTGGACAGCAGCGAAGCACGCATCGGCGTGGCCTGTTATGTGGCGGGCATTGTTTACCTCGGCGGATCGCTGCTTTCACTGGGTGCTTCCCTCATCGCCCCCGCAGCGGAAAACCACGCGTTCATCCGGCGGCTTTTGGCGCTGACAGGGATGCTGGCATTGCTTGCACTGGGATGCTTCGAGCTGATCGACAAGCAACTGATGGTGGTGCTCACATTCGTCATCATGGTGCCTGCCATCGTGATCTCACTGAATGAATCCGCACCGCTTGTGTATTCGGTTTGCAGGCCGTTCGTGAAACGCGGCGGACTCGGCAAGGCAGCCGGATGGTTGTTTTATCCGTCATGGGAGTCCGGCATTCTGTTCGCTCTTCTCCTCGGCTTCCTCGGGATCATCTCGTTCTTCAATCCATGGTTCGGCTCAGGCGGCTCGGCGATCTCCCCGAAGCTGGATGAAGACGAGGCCATCATCATCCTGTCCCTCTTCGGCAGCGTGTTGTTTCCCGCCCTGTGGCAGGTGTTCTTCTTCCGCGGTGACGGCCAGCGCGTGGCCAACTATCTGCTGATCCTGGTGGGATCCTTTGTGATGCTCGGCATCCTCGCCATGCTGTCCAATGCGATGGACAGCCACGTCTTCCTCTGGTTCTTCGCATGGAATCCACTCGCCTTCATCGCGATGCTGTCAAAACGGGGAGGCGACTCGGAATTACTGCTCGGTGGAGTGGCGCTCGTTGACATCGCCATCGCGATGATTCTCCTGATCCGGGCCATGATGGAGATGAAAAAATCCTCCCGCGTCATCCAGGACGCTGAAGCCAACGAAACCACCGCCTGACCATGAACCTTGCCGCTCTTCAAGCCGCACACACATCGGCGCTGGCGGCGACCGGGCGTCTGCGTCTGCCGCTTCGTTCCCGCTCATGGAAGGGCCAGGCCGGCGAATACTCCGGCAGCGGCACCGGCTCATCACTGGATTTCCAGGACCACCGCGCCTACTCCCCCGGCGACGACCCGCGCCATATCAACTGGCAGGCCTACGCCCGCACCGGCAGTTATACCATGAAGCTCTTCCGCGAGGAAGTAAGACCGGTCGTCGATCTCATCATGGACGCATCGGAATCGATGTTCTTCGAGGAACGGAAAGCCGTTAGAAGCGCGGAGCTCTTTTATTTCATCGCCGAGAGCTGCGCGGCGGCCGGCGCCACATTGTCCATCCATGCCGTGCGCGGTGATGCGACCGCACCGCTTGATCCGGCGACGCTGCGCAACCACCGCTGGTTGGAAACGATCCGTTCCCTTCCCGGTTCGGATCCCGCGCTCGCTCCGAACCTCGCAAAGGTACCGCTGCGCGCCAACGCGATCCGGGTGTTTCTATCAGACCTGTTGTTTCCCGGCGATCCCGAGCCGATCCTCCGCCACCTGGGCCAAAGGCACGGCAGCATCGTGGTGTTCGCCCCCTACACGGAATCGGAGGCGCGGCCGGACTGGTCGGGCAACTACGAGTTCATCGATCCCGAGCGCAAAACGCACCACCCGCAGCGCATCGAACCCGTCACACTCCGCCGCTATCTGGAAGCCTATGCGAATCACTTCGCACTGTGGAAAAACGCCACCCGCCGCCATCAGGCCGCGCTCGCCCGCATTCCAGCCGAAGAGGATCTGGGAACAGCGCTCTTCCGCGAGGCCGTGCCCGCCAGGGCCTTGGAGAGCGTTTGAAATCGAAACGGCAGAATCATTTCAAAAGGAGGTAATCATGCCGATTGAATGCAGCGAAGCGCTGGCTCCAATAAATCAGGAGGATTTTCACCGCATTGACCGGAATGTCATGGGATTGGCATTTGCGATCCACAATTCGATGGGAAGGTTCTTCGATGAGAACATCTATCAGTCGGAACTCGCCACGGCCTGCCTTAGACTCGGAATCGAAGCCCGCCGCGAAGTGGAAATCCGTGTCACTCACGGCGACTTTTCAAAGCCCTATTTTTTGGACATCTTGCTTGGGGGAGGATGTGTTTATGAACTGAAAAACACCGCATCGCTTGACCGGGCACATGATAGACAACTCATCCATTACCTTTTGCTTGCTGGTCTCAACCACGGAAAACTGATCAATTTCCGTCCCGCTTCGGTCGAATCGCGCTTTATTTCCACCCGACTGAAACCGGAGGATCGCATGGATTTCACAATGGATACACGCCACTGGCAAAGAAACGGCACCAACTTGAAAGAGTGCCTGTGCGCTCTCATGGAAGACTGGGGCACGTTTTTGGAAGCCGATCTTTACCGGCAGGCACTTGTGCACATGACAAGTAAAGCCGGTGGTGGCCTCCAACCGGTTCCCATAATGTCGGAAGGCAGGATTCTCGGGCATCAACAATTCAATCTCCTCAATCCGGATTGCGCGTGGCACCTTTCCGCAGTTCACGAGAATCTTCCGTCTTACGAAACCCACATCAAACGCATGCTTACGCACACCCCGCTGAAAGCACTTCAATGGATCAACATCAACCAACGCAGTATTTGTCTCAAAACACTGTCCCGTTGATATTCCTAATGATTCTGCTGTCCATGATTCTGCCATAAAAACTCCATGCCCGTCTTCGCAAATCCACTCGGCCTGCTCGCGCTGCTCGGTATCCCCGCGGTGCTGGCGATCCATTTCCTCCAGCGCAGAACGAAGGAGCTGCCGGTCTCGACCTTGTTCCTGCTGGACCACACCCGGCGGGAAGCCGCGGGGGGCAGGAACTTCGAACGGATCATCCCCTCCATCCCGCTCTGGATGCAGTTGCTCGCCGTCATCCTGCTGGCTTGGTTTCTATCAGAACCACGTTATCCAAAATCCGGCAGCGTGCAGCGCGTCGCGATCGTCGTGGACTCATCCGCCTCCATGAGCGTCTTCAGGAAGGAAGCGCTGGAACGTCTGGGAAAAACGCTCCCGGACGTGCGTGGCCAGGCTTCCGCCATCGAACTGACGATCCTCGAGTCCGCCCCCAACCGCCCCCGGATCCACACCGGTTCCTCCATCGTGGACCTCAAGGCGGCCATGGAAAAATGGCAACCCCGCGACGGCCCGGTGGATCCCACCCAGTCGCTGCGCCTCGCCCGTTCGCTGGTTTCGCGTGAGGGAACCGTTCTCTATCTAACGGACACACCCGCCTCAACCCTGCCGTTCGACGCCCGCCTGCTTGCCGTGGGCGAGCCTATCGGAAACGTCGGCTTCACGGGTGTATCGTTCGCCACCGAGGAGGGAGCGCTCGTCTGGCGGGCGATGGTGAAGAACCACAGCGACAAGGCGGCCGACCGCACGTGGTCGCTGCAATCCTCGGCCGGTGCCACGGAAGCCAGGCCGATGCATCTTGACCCCGGCGGGCTGGTCACACTGCAGGCCGCGTTTCCAAGTGGTGCGGACAACGTTCGGATCGTACTGTCCCCGGATCGTTTCCCGCTGGACGACGTGCTGCCGCTCGTAGCGCCGAAGCCAAAAACGATCCGGCTTTTCAGGGCGGCGTCCGCCGCATTCTCCGGTCTAACGGAAAGACTCCAGCACGCGCTCGACGCCGCCGAGACCGCCAGGGACGCTGCGGACGCCGATCTATCAGTCGCAAGCTACAATCCGCTCGATCCCACACCGTCTTCAGGAAACTCCATCGTGTTTGTCGAGGACGAGACACGCACCGGAGCCTGGCTCAAGGGCGGCATCATCGCCGAGCCCCACGTCCTGATGGACGGACTCAACTGGCAGTCGCTTCTCGCACGCGAAACAATCCAGCTTGAGCGCAAACCCGAGGACAAGGTCCTGCTTTGGCAGGACAAGCGCCCGCTCATCTTCCTGCGCGAGTCCGGCAACGTCCGCCAGATGTTCTTCAACTTCGATCCGGGCCTCTCCAACGTCGAGAAACAGCCAGCATTCATCGTCCTGCTCCACCGTTTTGCGGAATCCATACGCTCCACGAAAATCGCTCCGGTTTCCGAAAACCTGGAAACCGGACAGCCGCTGGAGATCGCGGCCGCGCCGGGAGTTCCGCTCACGGTCAGCGCCACGGACGCATCCGGAGCCGCGATCTCCGGACCGCTCAGTCCCCGCTCCGCGATCACCTCACCCGGCTTCCTCACCATCCGCCAGGGAGAGCAGGTTCTTCTAACAGGAGCCGTGCGTTTCGGAGATCCACGCGAGTCGGATTTCTCCGCATGCGCCTCCTCCGCAGCCGGAGAAACCGCCAGCACCGCGAGCATCGAGCGCCACACCCGTCCGGACCCGTTCTGGCGGCTATGGATTCTCCTGTTGATCGCGGCGCTTCTGGTTTCATGGAAATTCACTGAATCAAAACCCGCCGCCAGCGCATGAACTCATTGAGCATTGCCTCCAATCACAGGCTTGTCCTTGGACCTGTGGCCTCTCCGAGTCGCGAATTTCTCCATGCTGATTTCTGGAGACATCCCGTCATAGGCCACCGAAACCAAATCCTTGAGCCGCGCCGCCGCCCGCGATTTCGGATTCCAATGATAGACGAGAGTCCGCCCCTGCCATTTGCAGATCAACATCCCGTTCCGCTCCAGTTTGTCGAGTTGCCTCTGGACCGAATCCAGCGAAACGCCGAAATCCGCCGAAATCGCCCGCCCGTAAGATTCGCCATAGTGAAACAAATGCAGCAGGGCCGCCTCCGCCGCGCTGCTGCCGAGCAAATCTGCAAGAAAGGTCAATTTCATGACCGATTAAATCGTTCATGTGACCCGCAATACAAGTCATTAAAGCCGGAATCATGATCCTACTATACTACAAAACCTGCCTTACAGAGGAGCTTTGGGCTTGCCTCGCAAATCTCTACCCCGCCGCAAAATGCGGCTTCCCACTTCAAGGCTGAAGAGTTGCTATGGACGTGTGACCTACTGACCGCATGACCGCCCCTGAACAGAACGCAGAAGGACTATTCCCTGCCACAGCATTGGAACCTCAAATGCCCTCACAGTCATTCAATACGGCGAATCTCACGGGCCTCCGCGACAACCACAGCCGGGGGAAAGCGGGGGAATTCCTCATGGAGAAAATCACTCCCGGTTCCGCTCTCTCCTTCGTTTCAGCGTATTTCACAGTTCACGCTTACCAAGCGATACGGGAAAAACTCGAAGCCGCTTCCGACCTCCGATTCCTTTTTGGCGAACCCAGCTTCATCCGCAACATCGAAAAAGAGGGCAAGCAGTCGCGGCAGTTCACGTTGGGCGATCAAGGCCTCGCTCTCGCCAACCAGCTTTCCCAGAAGAAACTCGCCAAGGATTGCGCCGCGTGGATCGCCAAGCAGGTGGAAATCCGCTCCATCGTCCGTAAGGGATTCCTCCACGGGAAAATGTATCACATCTGCGGACCCTCTTCGAAACC
>CANBTO010000303.1 GCA_947372405.1 Verrucomicrobiaceae bacterium | reverse complement strand
AAACACCTTCTTCTGATCGTCTATGCCGGATTCACCCTCGGCACACTGGCCTGCGGTCTATCCACATCGTGGCGGATGCTGTTGGTCTCGCGGGCCATCTGCGGTGCCTTCGGCGGCGTGGGCGGAGCCACGATCATGGCCATTGTATCCGACGTGGTGCCATCATCGCGCCGCGCGCGCGGCATGGGCATCATCATGACAGCCTTTTCCGTAGCGGCGGCGCTGGGCGTGCCCTTCGGCCTGAAGCTCGCGCAGATCTGGCGATGGGAAGCTCCGTTTCTCGCAGTGGCGGCCATCGCCACCGTGGTCTGGGTTTCCCTGCTGCGCACGCTGCCGCCGGTGAGAAGCCACCTCGAACAAGGCGAAGTGCGCTCGGTGCGGGACTTCTTGCTGCTGGTGACGGACGGCAACGCCTGGCGGGGGCTCGCGCTGATGATGGCGCTGGTCTTCGGGCATTTCACCATCATCCCCTTCCTCTCACCATTCCTTGTTAGAAACGTGGGCATGGCCGAGCAGGACCTGTTTCTGGTGTACATGATCGGCGGCGTAGTCACCGTCTTCACCGGTCCGCTGATCGGGCGGCTCGCGGACCGGCACGGCAAGTTCCTGATGTATGCCATCCTGGTCGCCGGTGCCTGCGCGGTCATCCGCGTTCTCACCTCGTCCGGGCCGCGTCCGGAATGGCAGGTGCTGGTGATCGCCGGGTTTTTCTTCATGCTCGCCAGCGCCCGCTTCATCCCCAGCCAGGCGACCATCTCGATGGCCGTGCCATCCGCACGGCGCGGTGCCTATATGAGCCTCGTCGCCTGCACACGCGACCTGGCATCGGGCATCACCACCGGCATCGGCAGCATGGTTGTTTCCGAGGGTGCCGGCGGAAAACTCCTGCACTACGACCGCCTCGGGCTGTTAGCCATCAGCGTGAGCATCGCCAGCCTGTGGGTGTTCCGGCAGGTGAGGTCGGCGGAGGCTCATTAGGGGGTGAGGACGTCTCGTCCCCACGCATCATGAACGAGTCGTCCATGCCCCGTCTCGTCACTGGTTCTTTTTGTCGAACGCGGCGTCGAACGCGAGGTTGCTAACAGGAAAATCCAGGCTGCGGACGAAGCTGGCGGCTTCCGCGCCGCCGTGGACGCGGTCCATGCGGATGTCCTCCCACTCGACGGAGAGTGGACCGCGGTAGCCGATGTCATTGAGGGCGACGATGATATCCTCAAACTCGATATCCCCGCGACCGGGCGAGCGGAAGTCCCAGAAACGACTGGCGTCGCCGAAATTCGTGTGGCCGCCGAAGACGCCGACGGAGCCATCACCGTGGCCCCACCATGCGTCCTTCATGTGGACATGATAGATCCTCTCGGGGAACTCGCGGATGAAGCGCACGTAGTCCACGCCCTGATAGCCGAGATGCGAGGGATCGTAGTTGAAACCAAAGCGCTTGTGGTTGCCGACAGCGGCGAGCGCGCGTTTGGCGGAGGCGATGTCGAAGGCGATCTCGGTGGGATGCACTTCGAGGCCGAAGTTGACGTTCACCTTGTCGAACGCATCGAGGATCGGCAGCCAGCGTTTGGCGAAGTCCTTGAAGCCCTTTTCATAATACTCCTGCGAAGTGGGCGGAAAAGCATAGATCGAGTGCCAGATCGAGGAACCGGTGAAGCCGTTCACCACGGCTGGGAAATCATCATTGCCAGAGCGACCGGGTTTCGCGTTGAAGAATGCGCGGGCCGCCTTGCCGGTTGTGATCATCTTCTTCGCGGCGCGCTTGCGGACGCCTTCGGGACTACCGTCACCCCAGACATCGGGAGGGAGGATCGCCTTGTGGCGCTCGTCGATCAGATCGCAGACGGCCTGGCCGACGAGGTGGCTGGAGACGGCGAAGCAGGTGAGACCGTGGTCGGAGAGAAGCTCCCACTTCTCCTTCGCGTAGGTCTTGCTGCTGGCTGCGGCATCGACATCGAAGTGGTCGCCCCAGCAGGCGAGTTCGAGGCCGTCGTAGCCCATTTCATAGGCGAGCGGCGCGAGTTTTTCGAGCGGGAGGTCGGCCCATTGGCCGGTGAAAAGTGTGACGGGTCGTGACATGGTCGTTAGGGTTGGACGTGACGAAACTGCGGGAATGCTCCTGCCGCTTCAATGCTAAAACGTCAGTGGGCTTGGGGTTCTTTCCCATCGATGGCAACATGCAGCCACCCAGATCGGATGATGCCGTTTTCCGGAAAACATTACCGCAAAGGCCAACTCGAATATTGCCAGTCCGCATCCGGACGGGCAAGTTCCCGCCGACCGCAAGGCTTCGCAACCGGAGTGGGAACCGACGTTTCCGCGCCCTGGTCAAGCAAGCCGTGAGAACCGCCGGATTGAACGGTCCCCGAAAATCCATTCAAAGCCATGAGCGAGACGCCTGTCCCCACGCTTGACATCCATGACAGCAAGGAGCCTGCGGGGCCGATGTGGCTCTTCCGGCTTTTCCACGTTCCATCGTGCAGGAGCTATCAGATTTTCCACCATTTCCTCAGCGTGGTGATCTTCATAGCGACCATCAGCGGCACTCTGGAAACCGTGAGCAGCCTTCGCGATCCGTATCATGACATCTTCCACACCTGCGAGATGTTCGTCACCGGCATTTTCACCTTGGAATACATCGGCCACCTTGCCACCACTCGCCGGAAGCTCAGTTACGTTTTCAGCTTCTGGGGCCTGATCGACCTGCTGGCGATCGTGCCGACCTATTTCCAGATCGCCAACGTCACGGCGCTCAAGTCCACCCGCGCGCTGCGGGTGCTGCGGGTATTGCGGGTGCTGCGGGTTCTCAAACTTGCGCGAGAAGCCCTGGTCCAGATGCAGGAGGATGTGCGGTCGGAGATCAAGCGAAGCCCGCTGCGGATGAACCTGCTGATCTACTTCCTCGCGATGTTCTCGGTGATCATCATTTCCAGCACGCTGATCTTCCATGCGGAATACACGCACGGCGAACTGGACACCGTGCAGCGTGTGGATGACCACACCCTGCGCTTCGAGGCGGAGGACCTGCGCGGAAACCTCGAGGGCCTGAAGGTCGTCATTTCCGGGAAAACCCCTTATTCTGGTACCTGGGAGTTGAAATCGTGGGACGACGACAAGAACTACTTCGAGATCAACGTGCCGGATTCCGCCATCGTTGCAAAGGCGGGGACGGAAAAAACCTCGTTCGCCAGCGACGACGATGAAAACCCGGCGATATGGGCGAGGGACACACCCTTCACGTCAGTGCCGCAGGCGATGTGGTGGTGCATCGTGACGCTGACCACCGTGGGCTATGGCGACATGTGCCCCGTCACGGTGCCCGGGCGCTTGATCGCCGCAGCCACCATGCTTTGCGGACTGGCCCTGTTCGGAATGCTGATGAACATCGTGGGAAAGGCGATGATGGTGGCGCTGTTCGGTTCGGAACTGGACGATCAGGAGGCACCCTCAACGGCGGAAAACACTCCGGCAGGTCCAAAAGGTTGTCTGGAGTGGAATCCGCAGTGGCGCCATTGTCCGACCTGCGGGCATGCGGTCGCCGGAGATGCCCATCCTCATGGGGCGGATGAGACCGCTGTTAGTAGTGGCGTAGTGCAGGATGGAAGCGGCACCCACTGAGGATTTCAAGCCGAAGCGCCACCCAAAGCCGCGGCATCCCACGCCTCGTGCAGCCTCCGGGTAACCGGCCCGGGAGCTTGATCCAGCTTCCGCTCTCCCAACCGTGAGACTCCCATCAGACCACGGATGGAAGAGGTGAGAAACACTTCATCGGCCGCATCGAGTTCATCGCGGGAAACCCGTCTCTCATCGCATGGAATTCCGAGACGGTCCGCCAACTCGATGACCATGCCACGGGTGATTCCCGGCAGGCAGCCGGATTGCAACGGCGGGGTGGCAAGCGATCCGTTTCCAACAATAAAAACGTTCGCAGTCGCGGCCTCGCAGAGCTCACCCGAAGTATTGAGGAACAGAGTCTCCTCGAAACCGAGCTGCCTCGCATGATCGAGCGCGAAGATGTTTTCCGCATACGAGGCGCATTTCAGACCGACCAGCGGCGAGCGGTCGTTGCGCACCCATGGAGAGATGTTCACCGCTCCGGACTCGGGCGCTTCCGGCAATGGAATCGCCATCATCCACAACACATGGTCGCCACCGGAAGAGAGATCGTGGACCGGACCACTGCCACCAGTGATGGCGAGACGGATCCGGCATCGTCCGCTGGCAAGCTGGTTGGAATGCATCAGTTCCCGCATGATCGCCTCGGGCTCATGGATCTCCAGATTCCAGCCCAGACGTCCGCAACTGCTGCGCAGCCTCTCCAGGTGTCGGTCCACGAAAATCGGCCTGCCATCGACAGCGAGGATGGTTTCAAACAAACCAAGCCCCAGCGTGGTGCCGCGGTCCGTGACGGATGCGGGAAAATCATCACCCTCAAGCCAGCGGCCGTTGCACCAGATTCGCGTCATTCCGAGGGAAACTGCCAAGTCCCCTGCCGCTTGTAAATGCCGCAGGCGGCCGTGCTTGCCTGCCGCAGTGGATGGCATCAGGTTGCGGCATGCGTTTTCATGTTTTTGTCAGCGGCGTGGTGATTCTAGCAACGGGCGGCATGGCGCCGGGCCTGCTTGAAAAGTCCGAGGCTTTGCCGTTCCTGCAAGGGGCGCTTACCTTGGGCGGCGGCATCCTCATCTGCGGACTTTTCTCGTTGAAGATGAAATGGCACGGCCTGATCGGCGCGGGCGTGCTCGCCTTGTTAGGCACCGCCCGCGGACTTGGCAACCTGCCTGACCTGCTGAAACTCGCGCAGGGCGACCGTCACCGCGGCCCCGCACCGATGATGGAACTGGGAGTCACTTTGATTTGTCTGCTGCTCCTGGTGCGGGTGTTGCGGGCGCTGCAGGCGGAACGGACGCGCCGGATGCTGGCGGAGGAGTGACGCCCGGCGCGGCCTCGGGCGGTGGCTCCGGCTTCGGCAGCAGATCCTGCCATTGGTGAAGCTGGATCCCCTCGCCCTCACCACCGATCCCGGCCAGCAGTTCATGGCTGCGCTGGGTCCATTTCGTGTAATCCGGCTGACCCTTGTCAGCATCCCGGCTGCCAGGGAACACCATGTAGCTGACCTTGAGATCCGAAACCGGCCGGTTGTTAGGCGTGCACTTCGGGTTGATCTCCTTGGCGATCCGATACGAAGCCTCGCCCACCTTGTAGTTCGGCCCGCCGTCGCCGACGATCGCCGGATAGAGATTGGAGCCGTGGATGACCACCGCGTAGTCCCCGGCCTTCGGGGCGAAGGGATCATCGGAATTCATGATGCTCACGGGAATGACGATGAAGGGATCGTATTCACCGATGAGGAAGCTCCGGCTCTTCAGATCGGTGATGCCGCGCTTCAGATAGGAGATGCGTTCCCGCAGCCAGGTCTTGCGCTCCGCCGTGGTCGTTTTCAAAGCGAGTTCCTTCTCGCCCTCGGTGAGGCGCTTCTCCCAGCCGGCAAGCATCGGATTGGGCACTTTGGATTTCTTGGCCCAACCGTAACTCGTGAACGGCTGATAGTTCGCGGAGTTCACGATTTCGTCCGGCATCTGTGGCAGACGGTCGCCGTCCGAACCGTCGGACACCACATCCATGTCCGCCTGCATGAGCAAAACCGGATGCCCGTCCGATGCGCGGAACTGGAGGATCGTCTCGCAGTCATAGACGTTGTGCTTGGTCAGCACCTCGTTGAGCGCGTTCGCATCACGCCTCACGCGCCCGATCTTGTTTTCATAGAGCTTGTCGAACCATGTGGAAACCTCCGCCTTCTCGATGAGCGCGGGCAGGCCGGGCAGCAGTTTGGTGAGATCCGGATTCGAGGTTTGCAGTTCGGCCATGGTTTTCGCCGCTGCCGGCACCCGCAGCGAAAGCTGATAGAACGCGGTGTAGCTCGCCTCGTCCACGCGCTCTTTCGATGCGATGCCGCCTTTCTCGAACTTCACCTCGGTCTTGAAAGGAATGCCGGAGCGCAGCTTGCGGACGTCCGTCACCGATCCTACGGGTGGAAGCGCCGGCGGCTCCAAGGCGGCTTTCAATCTGGCCAGCAGCTTCTCCTCGTTCTCGGCGGCGGCGCTTTTCACCTCTTCCAATTCCTTCTCAAACTTCTCTTCCATTTCCGCCTTCAGCTTAGTCTCGATCCGCTTCCGGATCTCCGTCTCGTCAGGCGTGACCACCACCGGCTTCGGAGCATAAATCTCCCTGAGCCCGCGTTTCACCTTGGCTGGAAACGAGGTGAAGCAAAGGCCGATTCCGCCTGCGACGAGGACCAGAAACCCGGCACCTAGCCACGATGGACCCTTTTTTCTACGTCTCCCTGACAGCCTCAGCTCTTCCATTTCCCGCATCCTAGCGACTTTTCGGCATCCAGC
>CANBTO010000302.1 GCA_947372405.1 Verrucomicrobiaceae bacterium | reverse complement strand
AAGGTGGAACAAGGTTCGCCGGCCGACGGCAAACTCAAGGAGGGCGATGTGGTCGTTGCCGCAGGCGGGCCCCCATTCAAGGACAACACCCGCCAGCAACTGGCCGACGCCATCGACAAGGCGGAAACCGAAAATGCCAAAGGCATCCTCACCCTTGCCTTGAAGGATGGTGCCAAGGTTGACCTGAAACTCAAAGTACTGGGCACCTACAGCGACACGGCCCCCTACAACTGCTCCAAGACCAATGCCATCATCACTCTAACCGCCGAGACTATCTGCAAGTCGTCGGAATTCAGCGTTCACGGACTGCCCATCGATCTGCTAGGCCTGCTGGCGACCGGTGAGCCAAAGTATGTCGAAGTGGTCAAGAAGGTGATCCACTCCGCAGCTTGGGCGAAGCCGGATTTAAAGCTCAGTCTCTCGGATAGCGCGATCTGGGGCTGGGGTTACACGAACCTGCTGCTAGGCGAGTATTTCCTGCTTACCCGGGACGAGTATGTGCTGCCCGCGCTCAAAACCTATTCGGTGGCCCTCGCGGAAGGTAGGGACGCCGCGGGCCTCTGGGGACACCGCGTGGCAAATCCCGAGACCAACCGCGGCCAGTTGCACGGCCGGCTCCCCGGCTACGCCGTGATGAACCAGTCGAGTCTGCCATGCTTCCTGTCCTTGTTGTTAGCCGAAAAGTGCGGCATCAAGGACCCCGAAGTCCAGGCTGGCATCGAACAAACCCACGCCTTCTACGAAAAATTCATCGGCAAGGGCACGCTGCCTTATGGCGTGCATGATCCCAAGCCGGGCTCCTACAACAACAACGGCATGAGCGGCCTCGCGGCGGTGGCGTTTTCTGTTCGCGGCAACACCCGTGGCACCGCATTCTTTTCCCAAATGGCAGCCGCTGCCACCAACACCATGGAGACAGGCCATACCGGCCACTACTTCAACCAGCTCTGGACGGGTCTCGGGGCCAACCTCGCCGGCCCGGAAACCTCCGCAGCGTTCTTCAAGGAAACCCGCTGGCTGCACACGATCAACCGCACTTGGGACGGCAACTTCACCTATGACGATGACGAAAGCCGGGGGAGCGAATTCTCTTATCGCGGACTCAGCGACGCCGGATCACACCTGCTCAATTACTGCCTCGGACGCCACATGCTGTTCATCACCGGCAAGAATGCCGACCCCTCGATCTGGCTGAAAGGTAGGGATGTTGCCGACGTCATCGCCCTCGCCACCATGGACATCAAGAGCAAGAATAATGATGAACTGTTAGCTCTTTTCGGCCACCCGATGCCCAAAGTGCGTGGCGAAGCCGTTTCGGAACTTCGTTCCAGACAGCATGATTTGACGGGATCTATCAGAAGCATGCTCGCCAAAGGCACGCCCCTACAACGGCAGGGCGCCATCGGGTATTTCGGAAACGGCTGCCCGAAAGAACAGCTCGTTCTGGCGCGGAATGATCTCGTTTCCATCATGCGTGACCCGAAGGAGGACATGGCGGTGCGGGCGGAGGCAGCATCGACCCTCTGCGGACATGGGGAGGCCGCCTATCCATATTTCGAGGACATGCTGAGACTCGTCATGGCCGACAAGCCGGACGACAAACTTGGCAGGATCGACGAGCAGTTGGGGGCCGGCATCAACGCCCTTTGCAAGGACCCCTATGAGGCCGGACTCGTGAAGGACAAGAATCTGTTCTATGCAGTCGCCCACAAACTGATGGACCACAAGCGCACCAGCGGCCGCATCGCTGGATCGGCATTGATTGCCATGGTCCCGCTCGAGGACTTCCACCTCGTGGCGGACCAGGTTCAATACATCATTGACGACAAGGATCTCACCTATCACTCCTACCACAATCTGGGTGCCAAGACCAACTGCATTGCGATCCTGGCAAACCTCAACATCAAGGGCGGCATCGAAGCTGCCTTCGCCACCCTCGAGGATCCGAACGGCAAGGCGGGGTTCAAGATCCGTCTGCTCATGGATGTGCTTCCAAGATATGGCGCCAACGCCAAGTATGTGCTCCCGAAAATCAAGGGCAACGATGTCGGGAAATTCCAGAAACAGTGGGATAAGATGGTCGAGGATATCGAGAACGCCCCTCCGGCTTCCCGAGAAATGCTCACCATGGAAGAGGCAAAACAATACGGCCTCAAGAAGCTGAACTGAACCATGCCGCAGACGGATGGAACCAACAATCACTTTGAAAACAGCGCTGGTTTACGGAGCAATCGTTTTGAGTTCCAACGCGGTGGAACTGCCGCGGATGTTCAGTGATCACGGGGTTTTTCAGCAGGGAACAGTCGTTCCCGTGTGGGGTTGGGGCAGCCCGGGGGAAACTGTCAACCTCGAGTTCGCAGGACAGAAGTTAGCGGGGAAGGTCGATCAGAACGGCGAGTGGAGGATGGAACTGAAAAGTCTAGCAGCCAACGGGACCGGTCGAAACATGACGGTGATCTGGGACTCGAGCGGCACGGTCGAGGTGCGGGATCTGCTGGTAGGTGAGGTCTGGATGGCTTCCGGTCAATCGAACATGCAGCGACCTCTTGCCGGTTCCGAACATGGCAAGGAAGATGCGGCTGCGGCTGACTATCCCGGTATCCGGATGTTCCTCGCCAATGGCAAGCCACACGATTTGCCGCAACGCAAGGCCGGTGGTTCTTGGGCGGTGTGCTCCCCATCGACAGCCGGAGAATTCTCAGCCGTGGGTTATTATTTCGCTCTCCGCTTGCATCAGGAGTTGGGCGTGCCGATTGGCATCATTCGTCCGGTTTTCCCTGGCAAACCCGTGGAGGCTTTTACCAGCCGTGAGGGCCTGCTTGCGAAGCCGGAAGGGGCCTCGCTGGTACACGCGATGGATGAGGAGGTGAGGAAATTCAAAGAGCAGGAACCGCAACTCACGGCGGCTTTCAAGGCCGCCATGGCCAGCGGCGCACCTGTTAGCCGCCGGCGCAGACCGCAGATGCCGTATTCGCCTGCGCTTGAGGAAGACGCTCCCTCCGCGCTCTACAACGGCATGATCCATGCCTGGGTGGGCTACGCCATGAAAGGTGCGATCTGGTATCAAGGGGAGTCCAACGCCAGCCGCGCGAAGCAGTATGAGACGATCTTTCCGCAGTTGATCGAAGATTGGCGGTGCCTGTGGAAGAATGACTTCCCCTTCTACTTTGTCCAATTGGCGAATTTCAAGGAACCCAGCACCGAGCCGGGTATTCCGGACGAATGGGCCGAGTTACAGAATGCCCAACGCCTGGCCCTTTCCCTGCCCAAAACCGGCATGGCGGTGATCAACGACATTGGCATGGCTGAGGATGTCCATCCGACTAACAAAAAAGATGTCGGAGATCGCCTCGCCCGCTGGGCGCTGGCAAAGGACTACGGCAAAACCGGCTTTTGTATCTCCGGGCCCATTTACAAGGACTCGAAGTTAGAGGGAAGCACCGTGCGGATTGAGTTGGATCACGCCAAGGGCCTCAAGAGTCGCGACGGCGGTCCGCTGAAGCGCTTCGAAATCGCCGGAGCGGAACGGAAATGGCACTGGGCGGACGCCGTCATCGATGGCGAAACAGTGGTCGTATCCAACAAGGATGTGCCGCAACCCGTGGCGGTGCGTTATGCTTGGGCGGCAAATCCCGTGGGTGCCAATCTGGTGAATGACGATGGCCTGCCGACCTCGCTTTTCCGCACGGATGATTGGAAGCTCATGACAGAGCAGGAACCCCAATCAAAATGAAGATCATGAACAAAACCCGAGGTTTCGACATGTCGTCCAAGTGAACTGTTTCTCCCTGGCGATACCGGAATCGCGCCAGGATGGCCAACGATCACAACCCGGATTCCCGCCTATCATGAAACAATGGATTCCAGCCCTATCGGCCCTCCTGCTCTCGATTTCTATCAGCCAGGCCTCGGGGGACGTAATGGACCTTCGCGGCGAGTGGTCGTTTCAACTGGACACTCAGAAATCAGGTCTCCGTGAGCACTGGTTTGAGAAGGATCTGAAGGACAGGATTCCGTTGCCTGGCTCGACGGATGAGGCAGGTTTCGGGGTGAAGTCGGCGCCGGATCCCGTGCGACTGACACGCGAACACCGGTATGTTGGCCCGGCGTGGTATCAGAAAACGGTCGAAATCCCCGAAGCCTGGCGGGGCAAGCGCGTCGTCCTGTTTCTCGAACGCGCGATGTGGGAAACCCGGCTGTGGCTCGATGGCGACTTCATCGGCATGCAGGACAGCCTCTGTGCTCCGCATCGTTTCGACCTGACCGACTATCTAACACCCGGGAGGCACCGGCTGACGCTGTGTATCGACAACCGGCTCAAGATCAACGTCGGCCATGAAGGCGGCTGGTCGCGGATGTGGGCGATGTCGCTCACCGAGGAAAGCCAGGGCAACTGGAACGGCGTGATCGGCCGCATCGAACTGCAAGCCACCGATCCAGTATGGATCGAGCGGGTGGAGGCGCATCCGGAGCTCGACAAAAGGCAAACCCGGGTCACCGCCTGGGTGCGCAGCCAGGTCGGCGCGGTGTCGGGCGCGGTCGAGGTATCGGCATCATGCGGCGACCATTCGATGCCTGCCGTTTCAGCCGGATTCCGGACCAAGGCTGAAAACGAACGGTCCTCGAGTGATCCCTTGTCGCCAATTCTTGGAGAACTCAGTGGTCCTTATTACGAGCGACGCGCCCTGACCCGCGTTGATTTGCTACTGCCATTCGGAGAAGGTGCCAAGATATGGGATGAATTTTCGCCGAATCTCTATCAGTTGGACGTTTCGTTGAAGGGCACCGGGGCCAAGGGAGAGAACTACGGCGACAACCGTCGTGAGACATTCGGTCTGCGCAAGTTCGTGGCGGAGGGCAAACAGCTCAAGCTGAACGGGCGCACGGTATTCCTTCGCGGCAACCAGGACAACTGCATCCACCCCAAGACCGCCTATCCGCCGATGACCAAAGCGGAGTGGCTGGTGTTTTTGCAGAAGCACAAGGATTACGGACTCAACTGCATGCGCTTCCATTCATGGTGCCCGCCCGAGGCTGCGTTCGAAGCCGCCGACGAGCTTGGCATGCTCGTCCATGTGGAAACCCCGTTGTGGGACGGCAACGGCGGCGTTGGCCGACTCCCCGAACGCGCTGCCTTCATTCGTGATGAATCCGAGCGCATTCTGGATGCTTATGGCAACCATCCGTCATTCGTCATGATGTCCACCGGCAATGAATTGAGTCCGGGGCAGGAGCTATTCATCCAGCATTTGGTCGAGGAATGGCGGGCACGCGACAAGCGCCACCTCTATACTGCCACGTCCCATCCATTTCAACCTGCCCGCAATGACGATTTCTACGTCGGCGCCGATGCGGTTGGCGGCCCCGCTCGTGGCATCGATCAAACCAACCCAGGGAGCTTGACGATTGATTTCGAGCGAACCGTGGGCCCTGTGGAACGTCCGTTCATCGCCCACGAAATCGGCCAATACACGAGTTTCCCGGACTTCTACTCGTGGTTCGACGAGAAGAAATACACCGGTCCGCTCAAGGCGCATTACATCGACATGATCCGGAAACGGTTCGAGCGATTCTACCCGGCCAGTCGAGGGCCGGAGTTTGCCAAGGCATCCGGAGCGCTCCAGGTGCTGCTCTACAAGACTGAGATCGAGGCCATGCTGCGCACGCCGTCGCTGGATGGCTTCCACCTGAACGGACTGATGGATTACCCCGGTGAAGGCATCGCCCTGATCGGCATGCTCGATGCCATGGGCGATTCCAAGGGATTGATCACGCCGGAGCACTTCCGCCGGTTCTGCTCCGAGACCGTCGCGCTGGCTGCCATCAGGGACGACGAAATCATCGGCGGCGGCAGCTTCGTGGCGGATGCCATGGTGCGCCATCACGGCCCGACGGACATCGAAGGCAGCCGCTGGAACTGGAGCATCGCGGATCGCTCCGGCAAGATTTTGTTAGAGGGGGATCTCGGAACCCACACGCTGGTCACCGGCGGTTTGACGGCGCTGGGAAAAATCGAGGCCAAGCTGCCGGACGTCACTGAAGCAAAGGAAATGATCTTTTCCCTGCGCATGGCTGACACCGGGGTGATGAACGAGTGGTCGTTTTGGGTTTTCCCGGCACAAACCAATGTTTCCATTCCAGAGGGCGTGACCTTCACAGACAAGTGGACGCGTGATGTTCGCGAGAAACTGGAGAATGGCGGCAGTGTGTTGTTGAATGCGGACGCCGGGTCGCTGGCCAATCCCGTGCCGTGCACATTCTATACCGTCTTCTGGGGGCGCGGTCTCTTTCCCCACCTGCCGCGCCCAATGGGAATTCATTGCAACCCGAAACATGGCGCGCTGGCCGGATTTCCAACACGCAGCCATTCGCAGTTCCAGTGGCACAGCCTGCTGAGCAGGTCCACGGCGATGACC
>CANBTO010000301.1 GCA_947372405.1 Verrucomicrobiaceae bacterium | reverse complement strand
GTGACCGCCGGTCCCGTGGCCCCGTTGGCCGGAGGAGGTAGCACTACCTTCACCGTGCAATTCGCCCCCGGTGCCATCGGCAGCCGGACCGCCACGCTTCACGTCGCCAGCAACGACGCCGACGAGAACCCGTTCGACATCACGCTCACTGGCACCGGTTTGGCTCCCGAGATCGCGATACAGGGCCCTGCCGGGGCGAATCTAACCAATGGATCCGTTACCGCCACGGGCTTCGGTTCGGTGTTGGTGAATGCTACGCTCACCAAGACCTTCACTGTCAAAAATACCGGCACGGCGAACCTCAAGAATCTGGCGGTCACCAAAACCGGGACGAATAACGGGAATTTCACCGTTGCCCAGCCTCTGTTGACCACCGTGACACCTGGTTCCAGTACGACCTTCATGGTGACGTTCAAGCCTTCGGCTACCGGCAAGCGCACGGCGTCCATCCACGTGGCGAGCAATGACAGCGATGAAAATCCCTTCGACATCCCGCTGACCGGCATCGGCATCGCGCCCGAAATCGCGATCCAGGGCCCTGCCGGGGCGAATCTAACCGACGGATCCACCACCGCCACGGGCTTCGGTTCGGTGCTGGTGAATACCACTCTCACCAAGACCTTCACCGTCAAAAATACCGGCACTGCGAACCTCATGAATCTGGCGGTCACCAAAACCGGGACGAACAACGGAAATTTCACCATTGGCCAGCCGCTGCTGACCACCGTGGTGCCTGGAGCCAGCACGACCTTCACGGTGACGTTCAAGCCTTCGGCTACCGGCAGACGCACGGCGGCGATCCACGTCGCGAGCAACGACAGCAATGAAAATCCCTTCGACATTCCGCTGACTGGCATTGGCATCGCGCCAGAGATCGCGGTCAAGGGCCCTGCCGGCACCAATCTAACTGACGGATCCTCCACCGTGGGCCTCGGATCATTGAAAGTGAACACCGCGGTCACCAAGACCTTCACCATCAAAAATCCCGGCAAGGCGTTGCTGAAAAACCTGAATATCAGCAAAACCGGGGTGAACTCAGGGAATTTCACCGTCACCCAGCCGCTGCTATCCCAGCTGAATCCCGGGGCCGGCACGACCTTCACCGTGACCTTCAAGCCAACGGCCACGGGCAATCGCACGGCGGCGATCCACATCGCCAGTAATGACAGCAACGAGAACCCCTTCGACATTTGGCTGAGCGGCACGGGCCTCGTGGCGGCACCGGTTGCCTCCGCAGGGGGTGCCAACCTCGCATCATTGCTCGGTCTTGATTCATCCGTCGGCGATGACTCGTCCTCGACCCTGAGCCGATTGAAAACCACCACCAGCGTGGAATGGGTGGACGGCCACAAGTATCTCACGCTAACAGTCAGGAAACCCGCCGGAGGTATGAATTTCGGCTACCGCGTGGAGGTTTCCCCCAATCTGCTCGACTGGTATAGCGGCAGCAACCACACGACCGTCATGCAGGACGATTCGGAATGGCTCAGAGTGCGCGACAACACGCCGCTGACGCCCGACACCAAGCGCTTCATCCGCCTGAAATAGCCTGGACGCGGGCGTCCCGGTTGCGAGTTCCGACAAGAATTCAAGTCTTGCCGGGACGCTTAGGCTCCGACCCTTGCCGCCCGCAGGGTGTTAGGCTGGAACTTGCCAAGGTCCATTATATATTCTATCCAATCATAGTCTGATAGATTGACGATATGGATTGTCAAAAAACAAAGATTATCAGCCAGATGTCATGGCGCAGCCCGCCTTATGTGGATTTCTTCTTGACACAGTGTTGATGATTTTTCCATTTTGGACCCTTGTTATTGAGAATGGTTTTTTCGACGTTTGTTCTTCCAGTGAAAATTTCCCAACGCAGTCATGAAAAATTTTGAGACACAGTGGGACAAGATTCCGCAAGCAGGATTGCAATCCTGATAGTTGATAATGCTCCCGAACCCATGATGAACCGCGCACCACATGTGATTCGAATCAGTTTCAGGTGTGTATCCGCACTTCGCGATGCGCCGAGGGTGGCAATGGCGCGATCTTCGTTGGAATTGCCTGTGATTCCAGTGCCGAGGCAGGGCGATCGACCAACATTGCGGAGGTGGGATTGCCTGTGATTTCGATATTCAACCAGCTTCAATAATCCAAACACATCCTATCAAATGAAAACCATGACGACCCGCTACTCGCGAACCTTTGCCATCGCATTCGTTTCCTGCTTCGCCTGCGCGATTTCATCCACCCTTCGTGCCCAAGAGCAACCGCTCCCGCTGGTGACCCCAAAGGTGGTCCCGGTGCCGGATGCCAACGAGCGCGCGAGGATGCTGCGTGCCGCTCAAGCACCGGCACCTTCCGCCGCATCGGCTCCGACCGACTTCGTGGGCCATGGGTGGATCCCCCTCGGGCCCGGTTCCACGCTGGGCGGACAGCTAACGTTGCCGCCGGACAATGCCATCGCCGGTGCCATTCAGGCCATCGCGCTGCATCCTACCGATCCCGAAATCATTTATCTCGGTGCGGTCGGCGGGGGTGTTTGGAAAACATGCAATGCGAGGGATGCCAGTCCGATCTGGCAGCCTCTTATGGACACTAAGGACATGCAAACGCTCAATGTGGGTGCGCTGGAGTTCGATCCGACCGATGCGACGCGACAGTCGCTGGTCGTCGGCACGGCACGGACGAGCAGCTACGGTGCGGAGGGTGGCGCGTTGATTGGGGTTTTGCGGACCACCGACGGCGGAACAAGCTGGAGCAACCTGGGTGCAAGCACGTTTGCCGATGAAGACCTTACCAGTGTGGCGGCACGGGGGAGTGTCCTGCTCGCCGCCTCGGACAACCAATGGGTCGGGGGCAATGGGAGCGGCCTGTTTCGTAGCACAAACACGGGAGCCTCGTTCACACTCGTATCGGGAGGATCCGGTCTTTCCGCGGGCCCAGTGAGTGATCTCGTGGGAGACCCGGCGGTGTCCTCCCGCTTCTTCGCCGCAGTGCGCACGGTAGGCATCTTTCTCAGCAGTGACACCGGTGCGACGTGGTCCAATATCACAGGGACCATCACGGGGATCACCGCGAACACGACCAAGGTCGAAATGGCGATGGTCAACAACGGCGTGGACAGCGCGCTTTTTGTTGGGGTGATCAATAGTGAAAAGCTTGAGAGCGTTTGGCGCTCGACGGACTCTGGGGCGACGTGGACCAGGATGGACACACCCAATACTGGCGGCCAGGGGCAGATTCACTTTGGTATCGCGGCGGATCCCAGCAATACCTCGCTCGTTTACGTTGGAGGGCAGAATGGACGGTTCCGCGGAGACGCTTCGCTGCCGCTGGGTAGCCAGTTCACTACCATCGAGGGGGCGCATGCGGGGAACACCAAGCCCCACGCAGATACGCGCGAGATGTTCGTTGATGCCGATGGCAACCTGGTGGACGGTTGCGACGGCGGCATCGTCCGCCTGAGTTCGCCACAGACCAACACGGGGAAATGGGGCTCGGTGAACGGTAACCTCGCGGTCTTCGAGGCGCATGACGTGGCCTACGACAGCGTCGCTCACGTTGCCATGATTGGGACGCAGGACAATGGAACGCACATCCAGAATTCGAGCAGTTCACAGGTTTGGAAATTTATTGCCGGTGGAGATGGCGGTGACGTGGCGATCGACGATTCCAGCAGCCCGGGGCAATCCATCCGCTACGGCAGTTCTCAGGAATTGAGCAACTTCTTTCGCAAGACTTACGACTCATCGAATAAATTGTTGAGCACCGCCTACCCGGCGCTCACTTTGCTCAGTGGCTCGCCTGCGATCGTAAAGCCATTCGCCACCCCGGTCGAAGTCAACAAGGTCGCCCCCACACATCTGGCCATCGGGGGCTCGAACTCCGTGTATGAATCACTTGATAAAGGAAACTCCGTCACCGCTCTTTCAGTCGGTTTTGGGGTCAACGATTTTTCAGGCAAGCCGCTGGCCTATGGTGGGCGCGAGGGTGGGGTGGCAAACCCGGACGTCCTCTACTTTGGCTCCGGCTCCACCGTGCGAGGACGCACGACCTCCGGCGGTGCGGTCTCAGCGACGCCCGCCGCGTTTCCCGGTGGCACGGTGCAGGATATTGTTCTCGACTCGAATGACTGGCACCGGATGTTCGTTTGCGATGCTTCGTCCGTCTATGTCACTCCGGACTCGGGAGCGTCCTGGCAGAACATCACCGGCAACCTGACCGGTGTGGGCGATCTGCACAGCCTCGAGTATTTCAATCTCGATGGCACGGATTGTGTGGCCGCCGGCACCGGGCTCGGAGTGTATGTTTCCTTTGTGAACAACCTGGGCGTGTGGTCCAAGCTGGGATATGGCATGCCAAACGCGGTGGCTTACGACCTGTCCTACAATGCCACGGACAATGTCCTTGTGGTTGGGACGATGGGCCGCGGTGCCTACATGATGGCGCTTGATTCGGGATCGAACCTGGCACCCTACCGCCCCGGCCCTTGGTCGGACGGGATCGTGGTCACCACGGTCAAGGGGACGAATATTGACAGTCCCACGCTGCTCTCGTCAGACAGTCTTTATCTGGATTACGCAGTAAAAAACAATGGCAACGTGGCGACTGCCGCCACCTATAAGGTGGCGCTCTACGTGGACGGGTTGTTGCGAAGGTCCGAGAATTTCCAGCCCCCGCAGAACCCGGGTGCCGGTTTGGGTGTCTATGATTACCCGTTGGGGAAACTTTTGCCAGGCATCCATAAGATTCAGGTGATAGCGGATACCGACAACGTGATCACCGAGACCAGTGAAGGGGACAACGAATACACGAAGTGCATAGAAGTCAGGCAGGGGAATGACAACTTCGCCAGCGCCCAAGCCCTCTCAGGAAATTCCGGTACCTTGGCTGCGGGTTGGTCCAATGTCGGCATGACCAAGGAAAGCGGCGAGCCAAACCATGCGGGTGATGCTGGAGGACACTCGGTTTGGTATCAATGGAAAGCCCCACACACCGGCACGGCCACCATCGATACGTTCGGGAGTAGCTTTGACACCTTGCTCGCAGTGTACACCGGCAGTACCGTGGATGGACTGACCGAGGTCGCAAGTAATGATGAATACGGAGGAGGTAGCCAGAGTTTGGTCACCTTCAATGCGGTCGCCGGCACAGTCTATCGCATTGCCGTCGATGGGTATGTAGGCGCAACCGGGAACATCACGCTGAATTACTCGTTGGTCTGGCCCGAAATCGCGATCCAGGGTCCTGCCGGAGCGAATCTAACGGACGGCTCCACCACCGCCGCGGGCTTCGGTTCGGTGTTGGTGAATGAATCGGTGACCAAGACCTTCACCGTCAAAAACACCGGTACGGCGGACCTCACGGGTCTGGCTGTCACCGAATCCGGAGCGAACAGCGGGAATTTCACCGTCGAGCAACCGCTGCTGGCCACCGTGGCACCCGGTGCCAGCACGACCTTTACGGTGACGTTCATGCCTTCGGCTATAGGCAAGCGCAGGGCGTCCATCCACGTCTCCAGCAACGACAGCAATGAAAATCCCTTCGACATCCCGCTGACCGGCATTGGCATCGGGCCCGAGATCGCAATCCGCGGCCCTGCAGGGGCGAATCTAACCGACGGTTCCTTGACCGCCGCTGGTTTCGGTTCGGTGGTGGTGAATGGCATGGTCACCAAGACCTTCACCATCAGCAATACCGGCAATGCGGACCTCGCGAATCTTGCCATCACCGAAAGCGGAGCGAACCAAGGGAATTTCATCATTGCCCAGCCGCTGGTGACCACCGTGGCGCCCGGATCCAGCACGACCTTCATGGTGACGTTCAAACCATCGGCTACCGGCAGGCGCAGGGCGTCCATCCACGTCGCGAGCAACGACAGCAATGAAAATCCCTTCGACATTCCTATCACCGGCATTGGTCTGGCGGCGGCACCCATATTCCCGGCGAATGGTGCCGGTTTCGCATCATGGCTCGGTCTTGATTCATCTGGCGGAGATGGGTCGTCCCCAACCCTGAGCCACTTGGAAACCACCACCAGTGTGGAATGGGTGGACGGTCACAAGTATCTCACGATAGCAGTCAGGAAGCCCGCCGGCGGCTTGGACTTCGGCTGCCGCGTGGAGGTTTCCCCCAATCTGCTGGACTGGTATAGCGGCCGGAACCACACGACCGTCATGCAGGATGATGCGGAATGGCTCAGAGTGCGCGACAACACGCCGCTGACACCCAACACCAAGCGCTTCATCCGGCTGAAATAGAGCTTCCCTGGCCATTCCGGCTGTTTGTTCCGACGAGAATTCAAACCTTGTCGGAACGAGTCAGTCGGGATGGAGAGTTCCTTGCGAAGAGGGCAGCCGTTTTGGCTGGATTGCGGCATGTCCTCGAAAACTTCTTCCTAAGCCAGGGCCACCTCGTTTTGAAATCGTTGG
>CANBTO010000300.1 GCA_947372405.1 Verrucomicrobiaceae bacterium | reverse complement strand
TGAGGCCACCCAAAGTGAGGGTGGTCGCAGCACTTCCAACAGTGAGTTTGTTGGCAGCACTGGTGGTCGTGTCGAGGATACTGTTTTGGAGAGCAAGGGCGTTGTAAAGCTGGAGTGTCCCGGAGTTCACAACCGTGTTGCCAGTGAATGTGTTTTGGTTCATCAGCTTCACGGTGCCGACATTGTTGAGAGACTTGCTGACGCCATAAACCGTGATGCTGGAAAGGCCGCCGCTGGGAACGCCGATGTTCAGGTTGCCGGTGCCACTGATCAAACCAAGGTGGTTCACAGTTTTGCCGATTGGCGTGGCAATCGTCGCATGGTTGTTCAGCACCAGCGGGCCGTGCACAGCCCCGTCGTTTTCATATAGCATCGCCAGCGTGCCGCTCGATCCCGCAGTCACAGTGATCGGGCATAACTGCATGTTGCCGCCGAGGTTCACCCCATCCATGACTGCGTTGAGCGAGTTTCCAAGGCTCGGATCGCCAATGGAGACAGGCCCGGCACTGACGCCGCCCCAATAGCCGCTCGAGGAAGAGGCATAAACGCCTTCGTAAATATTCACTCCGTATGACGACGACATGCCGCCGTTGCTAGCGTCATGGTTGAACGTTCCCGGCCCCCGCTTGATCAATCGGCCTGAGGACTGCTGAGGCAAGTTGCACTTGAACGTCTTGCCAAGCGTCGAGGTGGTGACGGTAATGTCGTTCATGCCCGCCGGGGTGAAGCCACCGGGAATCCAGAGATCATTGGACCCGACAAACGTGAAGCTGCCGTTTGCCGCAAGTGCATAACCCGGCGTCGTGATCGTGGCGCCGCTGGTGTTGTCAATCGTGGTACCATCGTGGATGGTCAACGTGCCGGAAAGACCCAGCGCGTTTGCGCTATTGATGTTCAACTGTCCGGCATTGAGGTTGACTCCGCCTGTCAGAGTGTTGGTGCCGGAGAGCGTCAAGACACCAGAGCCTGACTTGGTCAGCGAACCGCCGTAGAAGCTGAGCGCTTGCGTCCCGACCACCGGGGCATTGGCGGAGAGCGTGATTTGACTGGAAGTGTCAACGGTCGAAATGGTCGTGGAGGTCGTGCTGCCAGCCATTAGAACCGTCATGCCGGCAACCAGATCTGACGTCGAACTCAAGCCCGTCACAACCTTGGAACTGGCGGTCGTCGTTCCATTGCGCGACGGTACATTTGTCCCGACCACTGAACTGATGGTCAACGCGTCGTTCGCGCCGTCGGTGCGGATGACCAGTTCTCCAGTGCTGTTTATCGGCACCAAGTTGCCGCCACTGATGGTGGCGCCACCCGCGGTGTTACCGGATTTCAGGAGGCCACTGAGGGTCAGTGACTGCCCCGCACTCAGAGTGACATTGTTGTTGCCGCTGATGTTGAGCGTGGTGAAGGAGTCGCTGGTCTGGCCGGAGAGCGCGCCGGTGATCTGGGCGTGAGTGCCACTGGCGGATGAAATCGAACTGGCCGCGCCACTCGTAAAGGCTCCTGTGTCCGGGGTGCCGCTGTAGCTGATGGCGCGGAAGAAACCGCCGGAGTCATACCAGGCATACGCATTGCCGCTAAAGAAGAGACCCCGGTCGCCGAAGCCCGCCGCCTTGCCGGTGACCACAAAGCCATTGGTGGCACTGGGGGTGCCGCCACTGACGGAAATGTTGGCGGTGGCACCCGCCGTGCGGGCCGGCAGCGATGAAAAGGTCAGCTTGGCATCCGAGCTCCGCGTGATCTGGACCGTCCCTTCGCCCCCGGAAAAAGTCAGTGTGCCATGGGTTTGCGAGGTGGAGGCGGTTTTGTAGTTGAACGCGCCCGTGCCGGTGAACGTTAAGGGATTGGTGCCATACAGCGATGCGCCTGCGGTATTGTCCACCACGAGTGTACCGCGATTGATGGTGGTTGTTCCCCGGTAAGTACTGCCGCCGGTCAGTGTAAGGGTATTGGCACCCCATTTTTGAAATCCCACCAGCGTGGTTGCGGGATTTCCTTTGTTGGGAATGGCGGTGTAGCTGAAGTCGCCGCCGGTCGTGTCAATGGCGATGGCCCCCGCGGCAGTGGCGGTAAGGCTTGCATTGCTGAGCAGGGCATTCAAATCCGAGGAACCCCATTCGCCCGCAGCGGCCCCAGCACGCAGAGCCAACGTGCCGGCTGTGCCACCAATGGTGATCGTGCCACCGGCACCGGAGTTCGGCAAGGCCGTCGGCTTGGTCGCCAGCAGCGTGCCGGCCGTGATGGTCGTACTGCCACCATAGGTGTTGTTGCCGGAAAGAACCAACCGGTTGCCTGATTTATTCAAAGTGTAGCCGCCTGTTCCTCCAAGGTTGGTGCTGATCAGACCGCTACCGCTGAAGCTGGTGCCGCTGATGCTCCCGTTCTGAATCGTACATAAAGTGCCGAAATCCACAGCACCCAGTGTCTGCGTGGTGCCGCCCAAATCCAGGGTGCAACCCGTGGCAGATGCACCAGCGGGCAGCGAGAGAGCGCTACCGCTGGCCCCCAAGGTGCCGCTGCCGCTCAAGTAAACCAGTATGCCGGAAAACGTGTTCGAGGCACCGGTGCTGGCAACGCTCCTTCCAATATAGGTTCCCCCGCTATACGTGTTGGCACCGGTCAGCCAATAGGCACCAGGGAAGCCATTGGACTGACTCGAGGAAAGTGAGAGACTTTTCGCGCCACCTGTTTCACCAATTGATCCGTTGAGCGTCAGCAGTCCGCCCCTCGAATTGCGGAAGGTGAGATTCGCCCCGGGTGTTCCCGCGAGTGAAATCGGGCAGTCAAGTGTAGTCATATACACGTTACCGGTACCGGCGGAGGCTAGTTCGATAGCGCAGGTTCCAACATTGGCATCGCTTGTAGAATTCAGAGTCAGCGTATTGCCGTCGGCTTTGACCCAAATCGGCTGCAATTGCACGGCGTTGAGATTGCCAATGGACAAGTTGCCGCCCAGCGTCTGGTTCAACGAGTTGGCGAGGGTGATTGTGGATCCCGTGGAGTAGGAGCAGGTATCCGCGGTTCCGGGCGTGCCGCTCCAGTCACCTGCAAGTGCCAGGGTCGTGGTGTTGTTCTTGGTGTAGGTCGCGGCATTCACCGGACCTGCGGCGAGCGCCAGCAGCGGGAATGCGGTGGCAAGGAGGCGGCGAATGGCAGGCTTGTTCTTCATGGGATGGCGTGGACGACGGGTGGGAAAGAGATTGGATTCAGATTTCTTGGGGCAATGGCGGATGGACGGGATGCTTGATCACGAAATGATAACATCAGGCCGATGTAACGGCCCGCCGACCGGAGTGAGCCTGGCGGTAAGTTGGTGGCGCAGGAAGAAGGAAACTATCGGGCCAACATTGGAACCGGGGAAGATCTCGTTGCTGGATGTGGTTGCGAGCGCTGGCATGGCTAAACGTTGAGCAAAGTCAGGATCGATTTCATTGAGGATTTTGGCAGCAACTGTCGGCGTGGATTCTCTTAGCACAATGGTTCGCGGATCTTTCTCCGCGGGTTGAAAACGCGAGGACGGAGTGTTGCATGATATCCTCCCCCGTCCAGTCACACGATCATGCGATGGCGACCTGGTCTTAGGGCTGGTGAACGCCGTGCGGGTCGCTAGCTTGGCCTGAGTGAAGTCGTTAAGATGGTCCATGCTGCTGGCTTTGGCATTGCTTGCCGTTCTCGCGACGCTTTTTTTCGTCCGTCCGGGTTTCCGGGCCGGTGACGAACCGGGCGGCAACGGGCTAGCCGAGCGGGTGACGCGCCTCCTGAGCCCGGAAATGCGGCGTGACGAGGTCCGTCTCCGGGAACTGGACGCCGCCTTGGCCCGGTTGCCGGAGCTTCAGGCTGCCCCCTTCGCATCGCGATACGGGTTCCGGTCCAACGCTCTGCCGGAGGAACATGCCCCCCACTGGATCCAGCTCGATCTGGGCCGCCGTAGTTCCATCGACCGGATGGTTGCGGTGCCGGTGCATATTCCGAGTCTTGGCACGCGAGGCATGGGCTATGGTTTTCCCCGCCGCTTCCGGATCGAGGTTGGCGACGACCCGGACATGAAGGATGCGGTGGTCGTCGTGGACCGCACCGCTGCGGACGTCCCGAACCCTGGTTTGTATCCGATGAACTTCAAACTCGAACCCGTCGAGGGACGATACGTCAGGTTCACCTCCACCCGGCATTTCCCGACCGAAGAGGGGTTTATCTGGGCACTGGAGGAACTCATGGTGCTTTCGGGAAACAGCAACATCGGAGCCGGGACCGACGTCAGGGCCTCCAGCAGTCTCGAACTCTTTCCTAACTGGTCCATGAGACGGATCAACGATGGCCAAAGCGCGCTGGGGATGCCGGTTTCCGCAGAGGAGAGTCCTACCAGCGGCTACGCGAGCGCTGTGAGGGAAAGCTCCCATGAAAAGATGATTCTGATGGTGGATCTCGGGCGGGAATACCCGATTGACGAGATCCGGTGGCTGCCTGTCGAGTCCGCCAACTTCGAAGCGCCGGGATGGCACTCTTTTCCCCGTGCCTGCGCCATCGAACTCGCGCACGAGCCCGACTTCACGGATGCATTGGCGCTTGATCAAAGCTTCACCTCGAACTGGCCCGGCTATCCGGGACACTGCGCTTTCATCGTGCAGGGGCACGGCAACACGGCCCGCTACGTGCGGCTTGTCACTCAGGAGCTGTGGGGGATCGGCAACCTGTGCGGCTTCGGTGTGGCGGAGGTGCAGGTGTATTCCAAGGGTGGCAATGTCGCCTTGGGCAAGCCGGTCATGGTGACCGGCACGTCGGATCGTGACGCCCCCGCCCGTTGGGCGCCTTCATACGCAGTGGACGGGTTCAGCAGCCGCCACCGTCTGATAGAATATCCCGAGTATCTCGACTTGATCGGCCAGCGGGAGCATCACGAACGCGAGCGGGAACTGATCATCAACCGCCGTTCATCCAAAGTCCGAATGGTCGAAATGACGCTCAGTTACGGTGGCACGGGTCTGGGTGTGGTCGCGTTGCTCGGAGGAGGCTGGATGATCGCCAGGGAAAAAAGGCTGCGTGCGGAGGCTGTCAAACGCATGCGGGAGCAAATCGCCCGCGATCTCCATGACGATATCGGCAGCAACCTCGGCGGCATTGTCCTGCTGAGCGACATGGGATCCCGCCACAGCCAGGACGAGCAGGCCAGGCAGGATTTCCAGACGATCCTGGAAGCGGCGGAACAAACCTCGCAGTCGATGCAGGACATCGTCTGGCTCATCGAGCGAGGCCAGACCGGCATACGGGATCTGATCGCACGGATGCGGCGTTCGTGCGCGGTGATTTTGGGTGAGGATGTGGTTTCGATCTCAGTATCACCGGATGATTTCCGCGACCAAATGCTGACACTTTTTTTCCTGCGCCACTTCTTCCTGGCCTTCAAGGAAACACTCAACAACGTGCGCAGGCATGCGGGCGCATCCCAGGTGCGTGTGCACGTCGTGATCGATGACCACAGCATGAGCTTCAAGGTGGATGACAACGGTGTCGGATTCGATCCGGATCGAACGCAGGGCGGCGGCCACGGACTCAACAACCTGCAGCGGCGGGCCGCTCGCCTCGGAGGAGAGATCCGCGTGGAAAGTCAACAAAGCTCGGGTACTCGGGTCTTCTTCAAAGCGCCCATCAACCCCAAATCATCATGACCGAAACAAACGAGACAACGATCCGCGTCTGGCTGATCGAGGACAACACGCTCTTCCGCACGGGCGTCCAGCGGGGAATCGACAGCCTGACGGGAATGGAGTGCAGCATGTGTTTCTCGTCGGCCGAAGCCGCCATGGATGCACTCGAAGCCGCGCAATCCCCGGATGTGATTCTGCTGGACGTCCAGTTGCCCGGAATGGATGGCATCGAGGCCCTCAGGATTTTCAAGGAACGCACTCCCGAATCCCGCGTCATGATCCTGACCGTCTTCGACGATGCCGACAAGATCTTCCGTGCGGTGTGCGCCGGTGCCGCAGGATACGTGCTCAAATCCTCGGGGGTTGATCGCATCGGCGAAGCGATCCGCCAGGTGATGGATGGCGGAGCCCCGATGACCCCGGAAGTCGCAAGAAAGGTGCTGGATGCCTTCACCCGGATCGAGCCCCTGATAGGAACCGCAAACAATTACCAACTCACGGACCGGGAGAAGGAAATCCTGCGGCTCATGGCCAACGGCTTGCTCAAGAAGGAAATCGCCGGCAGGGCCGGACTGAGCATCCATACTGTCTCAAGCCACATCCGGCACATCTATGACAAGCTGCAGGTCAGCTCCAACACCGCTGCGGTGGCCAAAGCCCTGCGGGAGGGGCTGGTCTGAGAAATTTCCGTTCGCAAGAGGAAGTTCCTTGATGAAAAACATAACTTTTCTCGCAAATCGCCATCAATCGCGGCGGCGCAGTAGCAGCGCAAGGAATCCGAGGCCGCCTAACAGC
>CANBTO010000299.1 GCA_947372405.1 Verrucomicrobiaceae bacterium | reverse complement strand
ATTCCAGCAGGAAACGTACGGTCGAACGCTGGTTTCCGCACGTTGGCATTTGTGTGTCGGGATTTCATCGGAGTCATCGTCTGGTGGATTGGATCTTGATCGTTTGCCCGTTCACTCGTGCCATCGTTTCCCGAGGCTCGTCCGAACGGACATGGTATGAGGCAACCTTGCCGTCCCGCCATGTCATGTCCACTTCAAATCCGCCGCGCGCCCGCAAACCCTTGGCACTGCCGTTTTTCCAAGCCTTCGGCAGGGCGGGCAGCAGATCGATCAGAAAGCCGGAATCCCCCACCCGCTCGTGGCTCTGGAGCAGCATCTCGGCGATGCCAGCGCAGCCGCCGAAGTTGCCGTCGATCTGGAACGGCGGGCAGACATCGAACAGATTGGGAAGCGTGCTGCGGCGAAGGAGCGTGAGCAGATGCTCGTGCGCGGCCTCGCCGTCGCGAAACGTGGCGAAGTGATTGATGATCCAAGCGCGGCTCCAGCCGGTGCCGCCACCACCATGAGCCAGGCGGAAATCCAGCGACTTGCGGGCGGCCGACCACAAGTCCGGAGTGGCGGCCGTGATGAAGTGGAACGGGTGCAGCCCCACCAGATGGGACATGTGACGGTGTCCGGGTTCGAATTCCTGATAGGACCCCGCCCATTCAAGCAAGCGCCCGTCGGCCCCCACCTTCAGCGACGGCAGTTTGGCGGTGGCCTCCGCGATCCGGCGGCGCATCTCAGGGTCCGTGTCGAGGATGGCGGCGGCGCGGCTGGTCGCATCGAAGACCGCCCTTACAATGCTCTGGTGATAGGTAGAGCCGGCGGTGATCCGGATGCGCTTTTTCGTTTCGGCATCGACGTAGGTGTTCTCCGGCGATTCGGACGGAGCGATGACCAGCGTGCCGTCCGGTGCGGCCACCAATGTATCAAGCACGAACTCGCTGGCACCCTGCAGGATCGGATAGAGCCGCTGCAGGAACGCGCGGTCGCCGGTGAACTGATAGAAATCAAACAGCTGTGCCGCCATCCACGCGCCGCAAAGCGGATCAAGCACGCCGTTGTTGAACTGGGAATTGGGGTTGGAAGCGCTGGGTGTGACCCGGCCGAAAGGATTGGTCGCGAGATACGATACCCAGCCGTCTGAACCATAGAGCCGTTCCGCGGATTCATGGCCGCGTTTCGACAGCTGTTCAAACCAATCCATCAAGGGCCCGACGGTTTCCGCTAGATTCGTCGGACCGGCGGGCCAGTAGTTCATCTGCAGATTGATGTTGAGGTGGTAGTCCGCCTCCCACGGCGCCCACATGCGTTCGCTCCAGATCCCCTGCAAATTGGCTGGCAATCGCGCAGGCCTCCGCGAGCTGCCCATGAGCAAATAGCGCCCGAACTGGAAATAGAGCGCCTCGAGACCTGGATCCTCCCCGCCCTTGCGGAGCGTCGCCAAGCGTTGGTCGGTCGGCATTTTTTCCAGTGCGGCATCGGTGTCACCGAGATGCAGGGAAACCCGGTCGAACATCGCCCGGTATTCCGCAAGGTGCGCGTCTAACAACTCAGGCCAATTTTTTCCGGCCGCTTGGGCGAGGATCTCCCCGCTGGTTCGCGCCGGGTCGAGACTGCGATCGAAGTCGAGTTTGGAAAGATTGTAGTCGGTGGCGGCTGTGAATAGAATCACCACCTCACCTGCATCCTTCACGCGCAAGAGGTCACCGTCCGCCGTCACCCTGCCGCGGTCCACGCGCACTTGAAGACGGCCGGCGAACTTCATGTGCGCGCCGCCGGGACCGGAGCCACCCGCGTTGTCCTCGTAGCCGCCGTCCTTCTTTTCGACATCGACGATCTGTCCATCGAGGCGGATCTCGTCACCCGCCGCAGTGACCTTCGCATCGCGCTTGCGGGTGAGACTCACCGCGAATGCCAAGGTGCCGGGTTTGTCGGTCTTCACCCGCACCGCCAGCATGTTGTCGGGAGCGGAAACGAAAGCCTCGCGCACGATGGTGGCGTCGTCCTGATGAAAAGTCACACGGGCCACTCCGTCGGTCAGGCTGAGTTCCCGACGGTATCCGACCAAACTGTCCGCCGCACCGAAATCCAGCAAGAGGTCGGCGAGCGGTTCGTAGGAACGGAAGGAAGTGGGAGTGGCGGTTAGATGCGCCTCGCCGTATGCCTGTGCCTCTGCATTGTGGCCGGCGAAAAGCAGGCGACGCACCTCGGCGAGATGTTTGGAAAATTCCGCCGGGTAGGACTGGATCGGACAACCGGCCCACAGGCTCTCCTCGTTGAGTTGGAGACGCTCCTTGCCGGGAGTGCCGAACACCATCGCGCCCAGCCGGCCATTGCCGATCGGCAATGCCTCGTTCCAGTTCGCGGCGGGTTTGTCATACCACAGACAAGGCGAATGGACCGGCGGGTTATCGTTGCCATCCGCGCGGGCGGAAACCGTGGCTGCCAACACGCCGAGAACGGACACAAGATGGGAGATCATGGAAACCTGAATTTGTTAGAATCCCAAGCCGCTGGCGTTCATGTTTTAAGTCATTTCGCCCCGGCCGGAGCGACAAAGCTCTTAGCGTCCACCAGCGTCGGCGATGCCTTGCTCGATTCGATGGCGGCGATGGTCTTGTCGAACAGATCCGCGGTGTCTTTCTGCTTGCCGGCCTTGGCACGCATTTCGCGCAACTGTGGCAGGAACTCCTTGGCATGGGCACCATAGCGGGTGAGGCACTCAAGGCACTCCGGCGCGCGTTTACCACCACCCCAGCGGCCCGGCTCCATCACCGCAAGACACAGCGGCATCCCTTCGCGGATGTGCAGCCGCGAGACCAGGTCGAGACCCGCCAGGCGGATGCCGTCGCCGAACATTTCGTTGCTGGGTGCAAGCTCGCGAATGCCCGTGATGATGGCGGGCAACAGCGCCACCACGTCGCGGTCGGTTAGATTCCTGTACACATGATTCAGTGATCCGCGGGCGGCGCCGTCCTCGTTGGTCAGCACGGACTGGATCGCGGGAATGAGCAACTGGCGGTCCACGCCTTCCAGCGATTCGCTGAGGATGCTCTTCGGGCCGCCGGAGCCGGGGTAAGGAGCGAACAACGCGATGCAGGCCGAGCGTTGCACCATGTGCCGCGGATCGGCGGGGTTGGATGCCACCGCGATGCGCAACAGGTCGCTCACGCTGTCCTTGCGCGCCTGCGGCCCCATCTGAACCAGGGACTGGCAGGCCAGGCTCTGCAGCCACGGGTCCGGATTCTTCAACAAGGCCCGCAATTGCGGAGCCGCGGCATCCGCCTTCGCGCCCATGAATCCGAGCGCCTCACAGGCACCGTAGCGCGTATCGACGTCCGGGCTGGCCAGCATCTTCACCAGTTGAGGCACGATCTCGCCATCGCGATGTGCCAACGCCTGGCCCGAGCGCTTGCGCACCGCAGGCGACCAACTGGCAAGACCTGCCAACAATTCCTCGGTCTTGCGGCCGTCATAACAGGTGGCCTTGGTGGCCGTGGTGTAATCACGGCCCGCGGCGATCACCGCAGCCACCTGCTTCGCGTCCAGAGCGGGCACGGAGCAGGCCTTCTTGCCTGTTAGATAAAGACTCTTCAGCGGCATCGCATAGGCGAGCATGTAGGCACCGGTGCAGTCCCATCTCGTGTATTTGCCATGCTCCTCCTCACCTGCCGGTGATCCCTGATAACCGAAACTTCCGTCCCATTCACGAGCCAGATCGTAATACCAGCTTTGTTCCTTCATGTAGCTACCGCTGGCCAGCGGACCACAGCGGACGACCGCAGGCATGGCCCACAGGATGTTGAAGAAATCCCCCGTATGTCCGCGCTCGCGCTCGGCGTAGCCGGCGGTGGACATTCTCGCGTAGAACGACGCCGCATCACGGTCGCCTAACAAATCGAAGAGCACCGTCGCGCTCGAACATTTGCCGTTGTCCTCATGCCCGGGCCATGGCTGGTGGTCACCGTAGGGAATAGCCCCCTTGTTGACATACCAGCGGAGGAAGCCCGCGGATTTGGCGATGGCCTTGTCCACGACGGGTTCCTTCACTCCCGCCTCGCGTGCGATGACCATGCCCAACGTCAACACGATGCCCGGCTGGTTCATGCAGCCGTAACCGCTGCAGTTTCCGGTCGGACTCGCAAAGCTGTGTCCCCAGGTGCCGACCGCGCTCTGCCCCTTCGCCACCTCGGTTGTTAGACGCCGCAAGCCATCCATCACGCTCTGGTCATGCGTGGCCGCGACATATTCACCCAGAAACACAATGGTATAACCATAGATCCATGACTGCATGAAATCCCCTTTCAACTCCGCCGCCTTCTTCGCATACTCTGCCAGAGCCGGGCGATACTCGCTCTTGCCGGATGCGAGCAGTGCCAGGGCGTTCAGGTCATTGGGGATGGAAACCGAAGCCAAGCCTCGTTTCGCGATGACCTGACAACCGGCATCAAAGATCTTTTTCGATTTCGGGCAATCATACGGCGCGGTCGCGGAGTAGCTGCCCATGACCGGAAGTTTCAACTCGACGTCTTCCGACTTGCCGTCACGCCAGCGCACGATCTTCAGCCGTCCGGCACCCTTTTCGCTTTCGGCCGCCGTGATGGCCATGGCGATGCTGACCCGGGCATCGTCGTTGAATTTGCCGCCACCCGCGCCAAGGATGACATCGCCCGCCTTGAGAACGGCTGCGGCGGGTGTGTCCTTCGCCACCGCTGTCACAAGAATCTGGCGGGCTTCACGGGTGTCGCCCTTGCTGCCGTAGATCCAGCCACGGGCACCCGTGGCCCCCAGGTTCCAGTCGTGGGTCTCGTCCTTGGTGCCGCCGTGAGTCAGATCCGGGCATGGCTGCGGCGCTGGCTTGTTCGCGGCGGATGCGACACCGCCGATGGCGAGAATGGCGCTGGTCGCAAGGACCGTCAGGCGGGCCGCTGTCGATGGAGTGTGGAATGGAATTTTCATAATGTGGACCAATAGGGACCGAATGTGCCGGATACGACCCGAGGTCCTGTGTTCTCTCATAGTTTTGAAGCCACCGGCATTCCCCCCCAGTCACTTAGGCGCTGGAGTTTGGAACGCCGCATCCGATCCAACCGCTCAGTTTGCGGACGGAGGGATGTTGTTGCCCACATCCATGATCGCCTGCTCGCGCTGCATCGCGATCTCACTCCGGATCGGGGCGTCGGCATATTGGAGCCAAGCGTCGCGGATCGCCTGGGGCTGTTGGAGGATGACGCCCTCCATGGCACGCGCGGTTTCTTTGCGCAGTCTCTCGTCCTGCAGGGAGGAAAACCAATCAAAAGCGGCAGGTGCATCGCGTGGCAACCAGCGCTCGAAAATCATGGTCATGCCCGCCTCGCGGGCCGCGCCCGGGGGGAACAAGACCGCCCATGCGGCGGCATCCAGCGGCGACTGCGCCGCCCATCGCTGCAGGACTTCCACCGCAGTCACATCAAACTCGCGACCAGCAATGCCGGATTCCGACAGCAGGTTGGCGGCGCGATGCGGGTCGGTCTCGGCAAGCACCAGCGCGATCCGCCCCATGGCGGCGGCGATTTCCTGTTCAAATCCGAGGCCCGCCGCCCACTCGATTGCCTCATCAGGATCCTGCTCCGCCAGACGCATGGCGTAATGCTGGATCAGGCGGAGTTTTTCGTCGCTGCCCTTCGGCAATTGCAGGAACGCTTCGCTCGCGAGCTCGGGATCGATATCCAATGCGTTCCATGCCACCTCGGCGAGCGCCTTGCCACGGTCTGCGGGTGATTCAATATCCATCGCAGCTTGAAGGGCGCTTCGCAGTGCTGCGGGCGAGTCTGACGGATGTTCGTCCGGAACAATGCCTACAGTTGCCGCGGGCGTTTCGGAAATCCGCTCTCTCAAGGAATGCCGGTCGTGCGTAACCCTCGTGCCGGGCACCGTGGCACCCATGTGGGTTTCATGCTTGTCCGGTTTGTCACAGCAAACGAGCAACAAGCCGGGGCACAGGCATGTGAGCAGGCGGCGCATCACGGAGTCACGTTCACGTTGTCGAACTGCGAGGTGTTGAGCGTGGTGTCGCTGCCGCTGCCAACCGCCAGACCAATATAACAGTTGGTGCCGAAGGTCGTGCCGGTAGTGCTGCCCACCGAGGTCCAGGTGGTTCCGTTGGTACCCTTGTAAGCGGTGATGGTGGTACCGCTGCGCACCACGCGCACCCAGGTGTTGGGCACGGTGCCGGTGGCACTGGCGGTGCTGGTGGTGGCACCGCCAGCAGCCGTCCGGCGGTCCCAGCGGTAGGCGTTGCTGCCTGTCATCCCGATGAAAATCTCCTTCGAGTTGGTGGCCAGCGTGTCGCGGATCATCACGCCGACGCGCGAAGAGGTGCCGGTGTTTTGAAGAACGCTGATTCTGGCGCTGATCTCGCCGTCACCCGTGAGCACCTGATAGGTGAAGCGCAACTTGTCAGCAGTCGAACCGATGATAC
>CANBTO010000298.1 GCA_947372405.1 Verrucomicrobiaceae bacterium | reverse complement strand
TTTCGCGGTTGTAGAGGTTTCCTTCCGTCATCATGGCCCAGTTGTAACGGACGGATTGCGGAGCCTTCACTCCATCGGCTGAGACGACGACGGTCTCGCCTTGGATTTCCGCTTTTGCAGGCACGAATTTGTTGTCCGCACCGGCGATGGTGAAGCCTTTCAGTCCGCCGACTTTGGCGATCAACCCGCCGCCGACGTGCGTGAAGGAAATGATGGCGCGATTTGCTTGGATGTTGATCTCTTTGAAAACGGGCCCGGAGAATTCGATGGACTCGCCATAGCTGAGGGCGCGGGCGGCGAGGGCGAGCCGTTCGCCGACCGGGCGCTTGCGGGTGGGATGGATGGTGTCGGCGTCGCCCACGTCGGTGGTGACGACCATCGCGGTGTGCGGCGTGTTCTGCCAGATGAGGTGTTGTGCTTCACGGAAGGCGGGATGGGTGCTGCGATAGGCTGGCAGCTGGACGAACAGGAAGGGCAGGTCATTTCCCCAAACTCTCCGCCAATCGCCGATCATGGCGGGGAGAAGTTTCTGATAGGGTCCCGGCTGTCCGGAGTTCGACTCGCCTTGATACCAGATCACCCCGAGCATGGCGAACGGCTGCAGCGGTGCTATCATGCCGTTGTGAAGGGCGCTGGGGCAGTCGTGGCAGCGGATTTTGGGTGCGACGGGCGGAGGGGGCTCGGGCATGCCATGGGCCTTTGCCTCTTTGACCGCCGTGGGATGGACACTGTCGCGCTGATACTGGAAGGCGCTGTATTCCGCACCGATACGTGCGAACTCCTTGGGAGATATGTCACTCCACTTTTTGACCAGATCAGTCGATTCACCCGTGGCGGCGAGGGTTTCCGCCCGCATCCACGATTCGATGCGGGTGCCGCCGACCGAACTGACGAGCAAGCCAATCGGCACGCCAAGCTTCCGCTGGAGCGCCATGCCGAAGTAGCAGGCCACTGCCGAGCACTCGCCGGCGGTCTGAGGCGAGACGGGCCGCCATGTTCCCTGCAATCCGGTGACCGGACTTTGCGCCATCTGTTGCGGCACCGTGAAGAAGCGCACGGCAGGGTCATTCGCACCGGCGATCTCCTGTTCGGAGTTTGCGACCGACTTCATTTGGAAGTGCATGTTGGATTGGCCGGAGCAGAGCCAGACATCGCCGACGAGAATGTTGTTCAGGGTCACCACATTATCGCCAGTGATCGTCATGGCGAAAGGGCCCCCCTCTTTCAGCGGCTCCAGATTCACGCGCCATTTGCCATCGGCGGCGGTGGTGCTGACTTTCTGGCTTTCGAATTCGACAGTCACCTTCTCCCCATCCCGCGCCGTGCCCCAGACCGGAACCGGCCGACCACGCTGCAGGACCGCACCATCGGAAAAGAGCGCGTTGGGTTTCAACTCGGCGTGCAGAGCACCGGAAGCAAGGGCAGCAATGGCGAGCATCAACCAGCAAGGGATGGATTGTGGGGTCATGGTAACGGATGGATAAGTGGCATTTGCATGATCTTTTTCAACGATGGAGTCGAGATCATGGAGTGGAGCGGCACTCAGCCCACCGCGCGGTAGGCCTTGCCAACCGCTGTTAGGGAGCCGTCGGGATTGAAAAACATTGAGGTGGCAAGTGTGTCTCCGCTGACGCCGCCGTGGAACCAGCAGTAGCGCTCGACGATGCCCCCTCTTGGAAAAGCGGGCGAATATCTCTGATCGTGTACATGGGGCGAGAGAACCGAAACTCCGGCGTTTTGCCCTCCGCTCATTGTCATCAGCGCGCAGCCTTCACCGGGGCGGCAGGTGCCATGTCTTGGTAGGTGTTGATGCGCGGGCGACCGGAGACTGGATCAACGTAGGCGAAGATCAGATAGCGCATGCCGCCCAGGAAGCGCAGGGCGCTTTCGTTGGCAATGCGCCATTTGTCGGCTTGCTGGAACTCGAACACCACGGGAGCCATGTTGAAAGTATCAACCTCTTCTGGTTTCGCGTAGCCGTGGAAGCCTCCGGCGTGGAGCATGCCCTTGTGCTCGCCGATGATAAAGCGGATGTCCTGGCTACAGAAATTTGCGATGAACGCACCGCCATCAGGGAAATTTTTTGGGGTGTCCTCGATGACAAGGATCTTCCAGGCGGGCGCGGTGGCTTCGGAATCTCCAAGTGCCCGGACGAATACGAGCAGCGCCGTGCCGACGCCCGGCGGGATGTTGGCGGTGGCGAGTGGCTTCTTGTCAGCGGATGAAAGGAACGGGATTTTGTCGCCGACGGCGGAGCATGTGAATTTTCGGGAAATCTGTGAGGAGGTGAGCGGGCAGGTGATTTCCGTCCCTTTTCCGGAAGCAAAGATCACCGAAGGCGGATCTTCCGAACCGCCGAAGCTCAGGAACCGGCAATGAACCGGGCGGGCGTCCTGGGCGGAGAGCAGCGCTGGGAAAAGGAGTAACGGCAGAAGGAGCAGGCGCATGAATTCGGTTAGAAACACGTTGGGATGCGGGGTTCAGATTTCACTCGCCGCAAGCCAGCGGAAAGAGATGAGATTGAAGCGGCGTCCGAAGTTGATGTTGGTTTTGCTGGTGAGCGCGGTGGGTTTGATTTCCGGTTTGTCGGCGGGATCCATGTATTCCACGCTGCGTTGGAGGATGGCCTCGCAGGTGGCGGAGGCAATGACTTTGTTGCTGGCGTCCCGGGCCTCGCCGTAGCCGCGGATAGTGAAGGTGTCGGAGCGCGGGGTGGCCGCGTTGCCGAGCACGTTGAGAAGATCGGCCTGGCTGAGGTAGCCCGGGGCTCCCTGATAGCTGGGGCCGGCGCCCGCCTTGGCATTGGTGTATTTGTAGTTGACCACTGCGGCCTCGGGGATGTCGAAACCGGCGTTCGCTCCCGCGGCGAGGTTGGCGTTGAGGTTCGAGTTGTCGATGGCCTGTTGCAGGGCTCCGCGCTGGGCCTTCTCGTCTGAAGCGGCTCCGAGGCGGCGATTGACAAACTCGGACATCGAAAGGAACGGGCCGCGGGCACGGACCTGCTCGACGATTTTTTCCGCGAGGAGTTGCAGGTCAGTGTCCGAATATTCGCGTGCACCGAGCCAGTAGGCGTCCTTCGTATCTCCGCCGTTTTTCTCAGACTCGCTGGCGGGGAGGCGGAAGCGGCTGATGCGCGCCTCGTTCTTGGTGATGTCGGTGGGGGTAAGGTTGGCAAAGGCGGAGGTCTTGTTGGTTTTGTCGATCTTGTTGAAAATGGACTGGGAATCATGGATCGAACCGAGCATCGCTTTCCATGCGGCGACCGAGGTGGAGTTGATGTTGAAGGCTCCTTTCATCACCTGCCAGGAGGCGACGCGGGTGTATGCATCAGCGGCGGCGACTTCGGTGGAGAACATCGATGCGGCTTTGCCATTGGGTGCGTATAGCGCCAGTCGAGGATCCACCAGGGGCGTGCCGGTGATGTAGGAAGCCGCCAGGCTTGCGGCGGTCTTGCCGGTGCCGAAGGGGCCGGTCTGGTCGGCGAGTCCGGAGAAATAGAAATGATCGTAAAGGGCGAGGTTGAGCAGGAACGAATGATCGAGGAGCGTGCCCGAGGCTCCGGACGTGGTGGGCTTGCCGGGATCAAGCATTGGATGGGCCCATGAGTTGCCGATCGGTTGGGCGAAACGCGGCGGGTAGCCCGAGGATCCACCAGGATTCGCGCCGTTGAGGCTGGCGAGCGTCTGGAGTGGCGAGAGGGGAATGTCATACATCCCGCCGAATTTCAGCCCGGTATTGCCGGTCTGGCCGGTGATGAAATTGCCGCGGCCGGTTTTCGGATCGAACTGCAGGAGGTTGTTGGTTCCGTTATCGAGCCGTTGGAAGGCGAATTCATGCGCGCCGCTGGCAAGACCCTCGCTGACCATTTTCTGTGAAGCGGCTCCGATGAGGCCGTGTCCGAAGCACCATGGCTTGGTGGCCAGCTTGCCATCCTCTCCATCCGCGAGTTGGCCACCCAGGGTCACTTTTGCCTGGGCGCTGACAATGGCGAACGGCTTCGTCGTGACAATGTTCTTGATCGGCGTGGTGCAATGGGAGTGCATTGCCATCGTATTGATGGTTCCTGATTTCGGATAGGTGATCGTTCCTCCACTTCCGAGCAGCGCGTCCTGCAGGCCGGTGGGGTTTTCGTAATTCATCTCGATCACCGCCGAGGAAATCTGGGAGCTGGAGCCCGCCGGTTTGGCGAAGATTTCCACGGTGAACTTGTTGTTGCTGAGACCGGGGACGCTCAATGGCGCGAACTTCAAGGAGAACTCATCAATCGCTCTGGCGCCGACGCACCCGCCGCGGTTCATTGAAATCCCGTTTTCCACCTCGCTGGAGCTGACCCGAATGCCGTTGTATGACGGGCAGAACCAGTCGAGATCGAAGCCGATGCCATCACCCCGCCAACCGGGAATGCCGTCGATGTTGAAGGCCCGGGTCGCGTTGTTGTCCCAGTCCGAAAAGATGCGGGTGCCGGATTCCTCCTGTAGCCATGTCCGGTCAGGATTGATGTATGGCGAGAACATCATCACCTCGCCAGGCAGCAGGCGAATGGTGGAGGAGCCCACGGAAGGGGATGTGGCCGTGCCTCCGTTGTTTTTGAGCGTCATGCCGAAGCACTTGTTGACTTTGCCTTGTTCGGCGGACTGATAATACATGGTGTCCAATGGCGCGGGTGCCGTGGTTAGGGCGACGCCATTACGGAACACCTGGAGCCCGAAGGGAACGTTGCCGAAGACAACCTTCAGCTCACTGAATTCCAGCGCGACGTTGTAGGGATTGTGCAAGGTGACGACGGGTGTGTAGAGCAGGTGGAGCAGATAGTCATAGGAAGATCCCGCGAAGTTCCCCCCCCATGGGGAATGAATCACCGAGCCTGCTGCGGTTTCCTCCGCTTTGGTCCCCGGCACTTTCGGGGTCGTGTCACTTACTTTAGGATAATTATAAATATCCCGTGTGAGCAGACTGAAGACCAACTGAACCTTGGCGACGGTGGGCATGAGGACGACTCCCGGAGGAGGTGTCAGGTTGATGATTCCGGGAGTCCCGGTTGTCGGGTCCGAACCGGTGGCCGCTTTCCAGTTCGCAGGACCCTGGGCCTGGAGAACGGGAACTCCACCCGAGTTCGAGAGTCGGGCTGCATCGTTGTAAATGCGGGCGTATTGTTTCAAGGATTCCCAAGTGGGATCGGAGGGACCTGTCATGCCCAGACGCGAATCGCAAACGCCTTTGCCGACAGTGATATTCCCGGCATAAGGAGCGGGCAGGTTCGTAGCATTGGTGATCAGGCTGAGGTCCTCCTTGAGTCCGCCAATCGCGGTATCGGTGAGAAGGCCGACGGACGAGGTTGTCACATCGTGGGTGAGCGGCTTGAGAGAGGTTCCGGTTCCCGCAGCCAGACTCTCGGCGGCAAGTCCAAAGTTAAGTCGGGTGATGCCCTTTTCGAGAGCGGTGAATCCGGTCGAACCTTGAAGGAAGAGTGGCCGCCCGAGCGCTTGGAGGGGGCGTTTGGTCTTGTCGAGCGAATCTGGAATCGCCGCGGTATTCGGGCGCTCGCCGGATCCGAGTTGGGCGCTCTGCATGCCGCTGGTGGTGGCGCCGTCCACATACGGCGTGTTGATCCGGACCTTGACGCCTTCATCCATGACGGCCCAAGCCAAGGCCCCGCGCGAGGGCGATGTCGGAATCTTGGTGGCGACCACGATGTCGGATGACGTCGCCGCAGCGCCGAGCGACCCTTTGTCCCAAAGCGCCACCGCGGGAGCCGGGCTGCCGGTGGTGGCCAAAGTGGTGTTCTTTGCGAAATCGACCTGACTTGCCTTGTTGTCGAGACTGGAAGTCAGCCAACCGAGGAATTTCGCGTCGCGGGCAGGTTTCTCATACTCCGCTGGTGCGGGTGGAGTGGTGGCTTTGATGTCCCACGATTTCCACACTCCCGAGAGGCGGGGATTTTTGGATTTGGTTGCCGGGTCGCCATCGAAAATGTCCGCTCTGGCCGTAATCCGCTGGTCAGGTCCGGCGTTTTTCTGGAGCTCGCCAATTGCCAGCATCAGTGCCAGGCGGGCATTTGCCCGAGCGATCGCCACCGCGTCACATTGACTCGATGATCGCAGAGAAATGCTCGATAGCGTCAGCAATCCCACCGCGATGACCGTCAACAGGATCATCAGCGACAAAGTAACGACGAGGGCGAAGCCTCTGGCAGGCAACATCGCAGACGCAACGGACACTGAATGATTGAAGCGTTTCAATTTACTGAAGGCTCATCGTGGAAACTTGGAGGGAGGTTCCTGAAACCGCTATGTGCCGGCTTCCGAACCTGATGAGGTGGCAAGGATGGGAATGATCCAAGGCGCTTGGCTGCTGGGGTCATCAGTGCGGCGTCGAAGAGCATGTGGAGGGTTTTTATAGCCTGTCAATCAGACTTCTCGTTTGCTGCGGGAAGTCGAATCCGTTCCA
>CANBTO010000297.1 GCA_947372405.1 Verrucomicrobiaceae bacterium | reverse complement strand
TGGGCGATGATGCGACGGTTGAGAAATATCTGTGGGATGGCGTTGATTTCCGCGACCGGCTTGCCGGACTCGACGCGAAATACCTCGGCCACCAGCTTGATCCGGCCACCGGAGCTCCGCGTTTCCGTTTCCGTGTCGGAGCCAATGTTCTAACCGAATCGGTGAACCTGACCGAAGACGGCCACCTGGAAATCACGCTCGAAGGCAAACTCGTGGAACCCCAGCGGTTCAAGCTGCGCGGCAGCGGGCTGGGCGAACTGCAGGTCGAAGGTGGTGAGATCCGGGACGGTGTGTGGAGCCTCAGCCCGACCTTGACATCCGCGACATTCCATCTAACCGCATTGCTTGCGGGCCCAAGAGGCGTGCGGATGGATATCGGCGGCAAGGAGACCCGGGAACCGCAGCCGCTCGTCACAGCGCCATCCGAGCCCGGCAGGAAGCCGCTCGAAATTCCCTCGGGATATTCGGTCCTCACATGGCAGCCACCACTGGATGGGTTCGGCCGCAAACAACTCTTCGAACCCACAGGAATCGCCGTGGCGAAAGATGGAACCATCGTGCTGGCCACCCGCACCGCCGGTGTCTGGCGGATCCGCGACGGCAAGTGGACTCAGTTCGCGGAGGGCACCTTCGAGTGCCTCGGCGTGTGCATCGAGGATGACAAGGGCGACCGGGTGGTCATCACGCAGAAACCCGAACTCACCCGCTTGATCGACAGCGATGGTGACGGACGCGCCGACATCTACGACACGCTTTGCGACGACTACGGCTTCCACGGAAACTACCACGAATACACCCACGGCCCGGTGCGGGACGGTGCTGGAAACTACTATTTCACGCTGAACCTCGCCCACAGCCCTAACGGCAAGGCGTCATGGCGTGCGGGCGGCCCCTATATGGGATCGATGGGCGGTTATCGTGGATGGGCCTGCCGGCTGACGCCGGATGGAAAGTTCGAACCCTACGCATACGGTCTTCGCAGTCCCGCAGGCCTGGCCTTCGATCCCGACGGCCGTCTGTGGTATGCCGAGAACCAGGGTGAATATGTCGGTTCCTCCAAGATGGTGCCGCTCGAAGAAGGAAAATTTTACGGACATCTATCAGGTCTGGTCAGCCTGCCCGGCATGAAGCCGGACTGCGAGGCGCTGAATTTCGATCACTGGAAGGACAAGATCCGCAAGGGGGCCGTTTGGATTCCTTATGGAAGGTTCGCCAACTCGCCCGGCAATCCGGCCTGGGATGTCACCGGCGGAAAGTTTGGAATCTATCAGGGCCAGATGTTCATTGGTGACCAGACGCTCTCCACCCTGCTGCGCATCGTAACGGAAAAGGTGAACGGCATGGACCAGGGTTGCGTGATGCCCTTCGCAAAGGGACTGGCATCAGGCGTGATGCGGCCGTGTTTCCTGCCGGATGGCAGCCTGCTTGTCGGCCAGACCGGACGTGGCTGGGGTGCCAATGGCGGACATCAGGACTCGCTCCAGCAGATCGTCTGGGACGGCAAGACCGTGGTGACGGACATCCTGAGCGTGGCCGGAAGCCACGAAGGCTTCGACGTGCGTTTCACCTGCCCGTTGAATGAAAAGACCACCGGCTCCGACCTGATGAAGGGCTTCAAGGTGCAGTCATGGTTCTACACCGACACCTCCGAATATGGATCGCCCGAACACGACAGCCGCACCGACGCGGTGAAACAAGTGGAGATTTCCCCGGACCGCCTCACGGCCCGGATCAAGCTCGCGGACTTCGGCAAAGGTGACAAATGGCTGGACCGGATCTATCACATCTCCATGAGCGACACGGAGAAGCTGTTGAAAACACCCGTGTTCAGGGCGCAGATGGAAGCCTATTTCACCTTGCGGGCGATCCCCTGATAGATCCGGAACAGCGGATCGGGTGTCCCGATCGGTCCACATGGCTTTCAGCGGATGTAGGGCGCACAGCGCTGTTTCAACAATTGGATCAGCACCGGGTCCATGTAGTCATAATCATCGGGGATGTTGAGGACCACCACCCGCTTGCCGGCGAGCGCCTTGCCGAACATGCGGTTCAGGCGGCTACGGTGAATCTTTTCCATCACCAGGATCAGGTCCGCCCATGCGATCTGATCTTCGGACAACGGCACTTCCGCATCATTGTTCAATCCTGCGGAATCCACCTCCACCGCCGGATGCCCCGCGAACACCGCCTCGGCGGTCGGACTGCGCAGCCTGTTCCGGGAGCACAAGAACAGAACATGCTTCTTCACGACGCCGGATCTTATGCAGCCCCGGTCGCCTGCCAAGTTCGATGATTGCCCGCAGGTCTCATTGATAGATGCGGTCGCCATGCTTCAGCCAGCCGGCGGCATGGCGTCCGCGAGGGTCACGATGTGTCCAGTGCACGACACCTCCTTTGGGATCCCACTCGTATTCACCTTTGAAATCGACGCGGTCTCCTGCCCGCAGCGAACCGATTCCCGGCGCAAGGTCGATGTTGTGTGCGATCAACAAAGTACTTCCGGATCGCAGTTTGAGAATGAACCTCTGATGGCGGCTCCCGTCGTTGTCATCCGGCAGCACCTTGATCACCGTACCCTGGCCTTCAACCCGCACGCCGCTGGCCCTGCTTTCAATGGCACGATCCAGCGCCGCATCATCCGCCGACACCACACCCGGTGCCTGGCCGCCACCCGACGGGAGCTGTCGGTATTGCGTCAGCCCGACGTAGCCGGCTGCCAAAACCATGACGAGGAACAGGAGTTTTTTCATTCGACGCGTCCTAGCAAGCAAATCATGGCCAGGCGTTCCAGCGTGAAAACCACCTTCTGCCACTACCGCGTCCGGCCACCGGAAACGCCCATGGGCACGAACCATACGGGAACGAGCATGGCGGTTTCGCTAAGCACCGAAAGTGAATGACCTTGATTGCAGCGGTTGAAACTCCTAACGAGGTCCCGTGAGCAAGGAAAAATACAATGTCCGGACCATCCCTGCAAAGCAGCTCGGAGAAGAGCCCGCGTCGGAAAACCAAATCAGCTACCTTCGGCTGCTGACCGACATGTCGGAATCCGACCTTCAATCGCTCGGCAAATGGCAGGCTTCCACGCTCATCGACATCGCGGTTCATTTCCGGGACAGCCAGTCCCGGGCAGCATCAGGACCAAGCAAAAGCGGAGTAATTGGCAAAATCGTCATTCTGATCGTGCTGCTGGCCGGAGGCTGGACAGGTTATACCTATATCACCGGAGGTTCCACCGAATCGCTTGTCTCCGCTGCAAAGCCATCGGGCAAAACCGCTGCACCGCATGGATCATCCAAACCCGTCCGCCAGCCTGCCGAAGTAACAGGGACACCGGCGGAATCGTCTAACGCGGAGATACCTTCGAGACCCGCCGCCTCCACTGGAACGCTAACAACATTGGAAGGACTTGTCCTACCCGTGCAGTTATTGGCAACCGAAGGAATCACACTCCGCGATCCGACCGGGATGGAAGTTTCCTTGCCAGCGGAGACCACCATCAAGGTGACTTCGCGCAGCGATCACGGCACCTTGTCCATGGAGATCAACGGCGCGTTGTTCGTCGGAAATGAATCCCGGATTGCAGGCAAGGTGAAACTTGAGAAGTGATTTGAAGCCGACAGACGCATGAGCGGAGTCATGCAGGCCTCAATCCCGTCCGAAAACCGCACCAGTGAATTGTTCCGTTAGAAAACAACCGCATCAGCAAACACCGACCTGTTTGAGAATCAAGGAAGCAGTAGTGGTGGCTCGAGCCGGGATCGAACCAGCGACACGCGGATTTTCAATCCGCTGCTCTACCAACTGAGCTATCGAGCCTAACGCACCAAACCCTTGCGGGCGGGGCGGAAGTAAGAGCGGCGGCACGGGCTTTGACAATCGGAAAATCGCGGTTTTTTGGATTTTCCACCATCGCTGCGCCAGCGCCTCATTTAAGGAAGACTTCGCGCGGTTTCGCACCGTCGCCGGGGCCGACGATTCCACGCTGTTCGAGGATGTCCACCATGCGGGCGGCGCGGGTGTATCCGAGGCGCAGGCGGCGTTGGAGGAGACTGGTGCTGCACTTGCGCTCCTGTCGGGCGACCTCAATACACTTGAGAATGAGCTCCTCATCGGCCTCGGAAACATCGTCCTCGTCGTCCGAGTCGTCGCTGTTGATGGAGGCGTGGATGTCGGTCTCGAACTTCGGCGAGCCCTGCGCGGCGCAGTGGTCGATGATGCGTTCGATCTCGGCATCGGTGACGAAGGCTCCCTGTGCGCGTTCGAGCTTTGCTGAGCCGGGTGGCAGATAGAGCATGTCCCCTTTGCCCACCAGTTTCTCGGCACCCTTGGTATCAAGGATGACTCTCGAGTCCAACTGCGACGAGACCTGGAAGGCGATGCGGCAAGGAATGTTCGCCTTGATGATGCCGGTGACCACGTCCGCGCGCGGCGTCTGTGTGGCGATGATGAGATGGATGCCGGCGGCACGTGCCTTCTGGGCGATACGCGCGATACACATCTCGACATCCGCAGGAGCTGTCTGCATCAAGTCCGCCAACTCGTCTATCAGGACGACGATATAGGGGAAACGATCCGGAATGCGTTCCTCGGCGATTTCGAATTCGGGATCATCCTCGTCCGCTTCGGGCGCGAGCTCGCCGGATTCCAAGGCGGAGGCGATGGACTCGATCTGTTCGTCAGCCACATCGTCCAGCGCCCAAGGCGGAGCCTGGTGGCTGGCGGGGAGGCTGGGATCGAGAACCGGTTTGGCAGCCTCGGTTTGCGGAGATTCGAGTTCTTCGTCTTCGGGTTCCTCGACCGGGGCCGGTGATGCCGCTTTCTCTTTCTTCGGGCGGCTGTTGAACGTATCGAAATTACGGACGCCCTCTTTGGCGAAGATCCGGTAGCGTTTCTCCATTTCATTGACCACCCACTTGAGCGCGGCCACGGTTTTTTTCGGATCGGTCACCACCGGAACGACAAGGTGCGGCAGGCGGTTGTACATCTGCATCTCCACCACCTTCGGATCGACCATGATGAAACGCAGTTCGTCCGGGCCGAACTTGAAGAGCATCGAGGCGATGATCGAGTTGATGCAGACGGATTTCCCCGAGCCGGTGGCACCCGCAACCAACAGGTGGGGCATCGCCGCGAGATCGCCGATGACGGTCTTGCCGTAAACGTCCTTGCCGAGAGCGAGGGGGATTCTCTTCTTCGCGGACCTGAACTCGGGATCGTGAAGCAATTCGTGGAGCGGCACCGCGATTTTCTGAGAGTTTGCGATTTCAATGCCGACGGTGTCCTTACCGGGGATGGGCGCGAGGATGTTGATGCGCTCGGCGCAAGTCGCACGGGCGAGGTCCGCTTCGAGCTGGGAGATTCTTGAGACGCGGAGGCCGGTGGACGGATAGATTTCGTAGCGGGTGATCGTCGGGCCACGGGTGATATCGCCGGGAGTCACGTCGATCCCGAAAGCCTTGAGGGTCTCGATGATGACGCGCTGGTTGGAAAGCAACTCGTCGCGGTTGGCTTCCGGCGCGTCCTCGACTTCCTCCGCGTCGAGCAGGTCGAAGCCGGGCAGTTCGTAGTTTTCGAAACCCGTGACCGAGAGAAACTGGTGGCCGGGTTTCTTGCGCTCGAAGGGCTTGGTGCCCGGCACCACCGGTTCGCTGGCCCTGCGTTGCGAGGCATCGATGATTTGAGGTGGTGGAGTTTCCCTGAGGGGCAGCAACGTCTGCGCGTCCGGTTCCGGCTCTTCCTTGGCGAAGACCTTGGACGTCTCGCGCTCCTTGCGCCGCTGCTCTCGCTGGCGATCACGCTCAGCGGCGATTTCCGCCTCACGGGCCGCCAACTTGGCAGCCTCGCCTCGATTCTCCCTCCACACCGAGTATTTCCTCACGGCCAGCCGGAAACATGCCTTGGTGAATCGAACCGGCTGATGCCCGGTCAGAAGAATCACTGCCACGACATAGGCGGCTCCGGTCAGCAGCAGGGTGCCCGCACGGCCTATCAGATGGACCAGCACGAATCCCCCCAGTCCGTCGCCGATCACCCCCCCCGGGCTGCCGGGCAGGTTGCAGTTCCGAGACCAGTCCATGAAAAAGAAGTCGGCCGCATCCAACCAAGCGGCTCCAGCGAACAGCAGCACTGCGAAGCCCAACACCGCACGCGGCCAGATGCGCCCGTCAAACGCCAGCTTCACGATGCCGAACCAGATGAAACCCACTGGAATCAGGTAGCCCGCAGCGCCGAAGAACAACACCTGCAGGAATCCCAGAATTCCTCCTACCGGCCCGATCAAGTTCTCGCTGGCCCCCGACTTGTCGGCGATCGGCTCCAGAAAGCCGCCGATGATTGGAATTTTCGCAGGTTCACGAAGATCCGCCGGGCTGTATTTCACCAACGAAAGCAGCAACAAAAGACCTGCGGTAATCCAGATGATTCCCGTAATTTCGTTGGTCCATCGCG
>CANBTO010000296.1 GCA_947372405.1 Verrucomicrobiaceae bacterium | reverse complement strand
ATGAATCCCGGGGCGTCAAATTAGGAACGATTCAGGAAGCCTATCACGGAACTAACATTGAAACGGGAAATAGATCTGAATTTATGAAAGCAACCAAACTACTACCGAGCCTTCTCGTGGCGCTTATTGCAGGAAAGCTGGATGTGAATGCCGCGCCGCCAACTGCGAGATCCCAGGTGATCGAAGCCACGAACATCACGGTCTATCCGGCGGGTTGGAGCCAGCCGAAATACCGGCTTGATGCGGAGGATACCGGCGTAGTGATGCATTATGGCAACGGTCCGGACCATTGCGACGAACTCGGTGCGCGCGATGTTTGGATTTGGCAATACGAGGGAACATATTTCATGCACTACGACGGCGCCGGCCCCAAAGGCTGGCTCGTCTGCCTGGCCACAAGTAAGAATCTGGTGGACTGGGAGAAACACGGCGCGGTGCTGGACTTGGGGAAGACGGGATCTGCTGATTCCGCCACCGCATCCTATGGCTCCACCTATTTCGACGGCCACAAGTGGCATATGTTTTATCTGGGTTCAACCAACGCCTCGCCGGCGCCTGATCGCGTGCCGATGGGGCCATATCTAACGATGAAGGCCGAGGCGCCTTCACCTTACGGCCCGTGGATAAAGAAAAATCTCGTGGTGCTGCCGCCCAGTCCGGAGCACACTGGCAATGCCTCACCCGGGCAGATTATTCGCACGGGTGATGAATACCGGATGTTCTTCAGCGGATGTGGCTACATCGGCACTGCCCGGACGCATGACTTGGATGCGGTTTGGCAGTTGGATAAGGACGCCATCCTGTCAGCCGCAAACCGGATCGAGAACACTACGATTTATTACGAGCCGTCCGACAAGACGTGGTGGCTGTTCACCAATCACATCAACAGTGGCACCGATGCCATCTGGGTGTATTGGACAAAAGATCTGGACCATTGGAATGCCGACGACAAGGCGGTGGTGCTCGACTCGAATAATTGCAAGTGGTCCAAAAATCTCATCGGCCTGCCTTCAGTGATCAAGGTCGGTGACCGGCTTGCAATCTGTTACGATGGTCAATCTGATCCCAAGGACATGTGGCACATGAAGCGTGACGTCGGTTTGGCGTGGCTGAAACTTCCGCTCGTACCGCCAGTCACAAAATAATAAAACCCATTGGTGACACTAATTAAAATACAATTTGCATGCTAACAAATAACAAATGGATGGGTCCAATTCTGATTGCCGCATCCGGGGCAAGTGGGGCTTTCGCGCAAACCATCCCTGCCGCGGCCGCGGCGAAGCCGGAATCTCCCGAAATCGCTGGCAGTGGCATCGCGGGTTTGCAAGGCACGCCGGTAAAGCTGGACGGATCAGCGGCAATTGGTGGGGCGAAAAACAAGGAAGGCGATTCCGTTTACCTTACCGCCGCCATGGGAACCACAGAGGAAGTCCGCAGGGAATTCGCCGAACCGCTGGCTCCGGGTGCGTGGCGGCTCACCATTGACTTCAACGGCAAGGTCGGCGGGGCGAAGGGCCAGAATATCGGGTTCATTGCCGACCGCACACCGGTCATCGATTGCAATGTCAATACCGACGATCCGCAGTCATTCGTGCTTCTCAGCGCCGCTCCCGCAAAGGGGATTTTCTATCGAAAGACCTATCAGGTCAATCAGGACACCGTCGGTATCCGGTCGATTGTCATCGAGAAGATCGAAACGCCTTTGCCGTCGGACCGATGGTGCCTCGACTGCCAAGTTGTTGACGGCGCAATATCCCTCCCTTGGCCGATTGCACCCGGAAGTATGAAAACGACGGCACAGTCACCGGTTGCGCTCACATGGTCGTCTGCGGGCGGAAAGTTCGAAACCCCCTCGGCCACACAAACCTATGCTTACTGCAAGAACCCGGTCGAACGCCTTGCCGTGGCAGGAAAAGTTGACGCGATTCTCATGGAACGGATTCCACTGACGCCAGTCCCCGACATGCCGGTGACGAACAAGGAATTGATACCGGTCGTTGACAGTGAGAAACCAGAAACACGCACGCTCACGCTTGTGGGTGCCCAAAACGGAACGCCCACCATTGCGGACTTTCCGTCCGGTCGCAAACACGCCATTTTCACCACTTGGGACGACGGCAGCTCCATGGATTTGACGGTCGCCGAAATGCTAAAGAAACACGGATTCCGCGGCACGTTTTTAATGAACCGGAGCTCGGACGCAAACAAACACCTTCCGGAGTTGGAAGCGCTCGGGATGGAAGTCGGTTCTCACTCGTGGAGTCATCCCTCGTATTACGTTTCCGGGTATGACCGCTGCTATGCGGAGTCCGCAAACATGCGCAAGTTCCTCGAAGGCAAACTCGGGCACCCGGTGATTTCCTTCGCCTACCCATACGGATATCAACCTGCCTACGACGAGTCTGGCGAATACGTCACCCGCAGTGTGGAGGCGTCCGGTTACTGGTTCGCACGGACAACAGCCAACGGACCGAATACCATCGACGGGATCAATCAACCCCTCACGCTTGCACCCGATTTCCATTTCAATGCCGGTGCCGCCACGATTTCCGCCAAGTTTGACGAGCTGACAAAGAATGAAGGCGTGGTGTTCCAGGTGTGGGGACACAGCGTCGAACTTGCCGGAAACGGTGCGGAGACTCTCGAAGCCGTACTCGCAGCGATCGGCGGGAAACCCGATGTCTGGTATGCGACCGGCGGCGACGTGTTCGTCTGGCGCTGGATTCGAATGAACACCCGGATCGCGGACGGAGTGAAGGAAGCAACCGGTTTGACGTTCACGGTCACCCGGCCATGGTTGCACCCCTATCTACGGACAGTGCCATTTTCAGTGAAAGTCCCGGACGGCGTTACCGAAGTGATTTGGAAAGGCGAGAAACGTCCGGTTACTGCTGGTCATGTGGACCTTCCATGGTGATCATGGGCGTAGGGGATGACCACGGTTTTGTATGAATACATCACTTTTGAAAAATGCACAGTTGTAAGAAGATGAACCTGCTTAACGACCACGATCAGGAAATTGCCGCCGCACATGGTATGCCGCTGCCTGCCGAGGCGATGCTGTCCGCGCTGTTCGGGACGGCATTTCGCCTGTTTCTGGCGGGTATGGGCATGGCGACAGGTTTGTGCACGGTTGCGAATGCGGATATCCTCTATCCCTCCATCAAGTCGAAAGCCTCCTCCGAATACCCGGGTTGGCCTGTTTCCAATGGAGTGGACGCCAGCATGGACACCTGTTGGAGCAGCAGTCTCCACACTTCCGCAAACAATACCGAATGGTACGATATTGATTTTGGGGGCTTCAAACGAGTCAACCATCTCAAACTGAATCCGCGAATGATCGGCGGATTACCGCACGCGTTTCCTGCATCCGTGACTGTGTATTGGGGCGATGGAACCAATTGGAATCCCTTCGGGACCTTGGCATGGCCAATACCCCAGTCTGCTGATGTGGTCGTCAAATTGCCGAAAACCGTGGTGTGTGACTCCATTCGGATTGTGGCAGATACGTTGAATATGGATGATAGTGGAAACTACGTGTTTCAGATGGCCAATTGCCAGGCGGGATACATCCAACCCAAGGTCTATATCGGAGGTGACACTTTCGGCTGGAATGATATGATTGCTGGTCCAGAGAAATGGGCCTGGACTCGAGCCAGCGTCGATGGGTTCTACATCAACAACTTCTGTTTTGTGCCGAATCCCAGCGATGAAATCCAGAACTACAGGCTACGCCAGTTTGCAGGGTTGTTTACCCACAAGAACGTCTATTACGAGACTGACGCTGTGCGATCAACCATCGACGCTGACAAAACGAATATCGATATTTTGCGGAAGTTCTTTGATAGTCCGACCTACACCGCCTTAAACATCGATAGTACGGCAGCCATGGTCGGAACCTACTCGGATCATGTTCAAGCGCTGAAATGGCGCGATCCGAATCGACCCGTCCTGTCGATGTGGGGGCCATGGTCTCTTGGCGGAAAACTTGAGTCCGGCACGGAGAATGCAATGAACACCCTGAATCGTATCAACGCATCAGATGGGTATGCCACGGATGGGCCGGCTAGACTTTGGGCGGAGGATGCTGGCGGCTATAAAGGTGCGGAAGAATCCGCCATAACGTACTGTCATACGAAAGGAAAGATCGCAAGCATCATGCTTGCGCCGTTTACGTGCCAGGGGAATGCCGCGGCCTGGCTGGCCGATTGCCAGGCGCATGTCCGCTATCTGGAGGCACATGGCGCGGATCCCGAGGTGTATATGGTATCATACTATGCGGGGCAGTTTGAAGCGTATCCGGTGCTTCCTGAAGCAAATGCGGATGGATCCCCCGCAGCGACGATCACGGGGGTTGCATACTGGCTCGTCCATCACTTACAAGATCCAACGAAATGGCCATAAAACTATATTTAATTCTAAGTCTACTTGTCGGAATTAACTGCCGACTTTCCGCTGCGGAACAGGTACCCGCGCCGCCTGATCTGACGCACGGTGGCAAGCGGGATGATACCCACGACTGGCTGCTTGGGCCGACGGGAGCCCGCGGCTGGATTTTCACCCGGAATGATGATCTAACATCCTCGGCCCGGCAGATTTTAATTACCGCGGTTGACGCGGGATCTCCGGCGGACGGCATCCTGCGCGCCAAAGACGTGATTCTAGGGGTGAACGGTAAGTTGTTTACGGATGATGCCCGCAAAAGCTTTGGTCGCGCCATCACGGCTGCCGAGGAAAAGACGGGCGTGCTGCAGTTGATTCGCTGGCGGAAGGGACAGAGCGCGAACGTGGAAGTGAAGCTGTCGGTGTTGGGATCCTACAGCGACACCGCGCCATATGATTGTCCGAAGTCGAAGGCGATCTTTGAACAAGGCTGCCAGCTCATCGCAAAGAAGGGGTTGGCTGAGGAACTGACTGAAGACAACACGATCCCCAACGATCTCAATGCGCTGGCGCTGCTGGCCAGTGGCAAGGAAGAGTATCGTCCGATGCTGGCGGCTTATGCCAGGAAGGTGGCAGCAGCGCTGCAGCCGGATGTGTGGACATGGTTTTATGGTTATGGAAATCTATTTCTGGCTGAGTATGTCCTTGCCACCGGTGACCAGTCGATTTTGCCGGAACTCAAGCGCACCACGATGACTGTGGCGCTGGGACAGAGTGCGGTTGGGACTTGGGGCCACGGTTTCGCCATGCCGAATGGTAATTTGGGTGGCTACGGTTGCATGAATCAACCGGGGGTTCCGCTTACCATCGCGCTGGTGCTGGCCCGGCAGGCGGGCGTGAATGATCCTGCTCTCGACCGGGCAATCGAGAAGTCGGCGAAATTCCTTCGTTACTACGTCAACAAGGGCGCCATTCCCTATGGCGATCATCAACCTGGCGCGAACGTGCACGAGGATAACGGTAAAACTTCCTGCGCGGCGGTGTTGTTTGACCTGCTGGGTGATCGCGAGGCGGCATCGTTCTACTCCCGGATGGCCACGGCGGCTTATGACGATCGGGAACACGGACACTGCGGCATTGTCTGGAGCATGCTGTGGGCGCTGCCCGGTGCCTCCCGCTGCGGTTCACCGGCCACGGGCGCGTATCTGAAAGAGCAGAGCTGGTACTACGATTTGGCCAGAAACTGGAAAGGCGGTTTTGTTTACCAGCAACAGCCTGGAAAGGAAGGAAATGACGACGAATATATGAAGTGGGATGTGACCGGCGCATACCTTTTATCCTACGGACTGCCGCCCAAGAGCCTGTATCTGACAGGCAGGAAGCCATCGTCCCTGCCAATGCTGAATGCGGATGAGGTCAAGGATATCATCGCCGCCGGGCGCGATGTCTTTCCCGTGAACGGGAAGAACGGATACGATGCGCGCACTGCCGATGAGTTGCTGGCCGGTTTATGCAGTTGGTCGCCGGCGATGCGTGATCGATCGGCTCAGGCGCTGGGCCGCCGCGAGGGCGATTTCGTGCCGGCGCTCCTGAAAATGTTAGGCGGTCCCGACCGCAATGCCCGCTACGGCGCATGCGAGGCGCTGGGCAGCCTGGGATCCCGGGGCGACGTGGCCGCGCCGCAATTGCGTGCGCTGCTGAAGGATCCGGATTCATGGATGAAAAGTCTGGCTTGCAACGCCATTGCGGATCTCAGCCCGGAGGCCCGCAAGGCGAGTGTGAACGATCTGCTGGCACTAGCGGCGCACAAGAATCCGGACGACCCACGGGGGATGACACAGCGTGCCGACGCCAACGCGCTGTTCGAACCGTATCCCGGTACCGACGAACCGCAGGGCATCCTGGCCGATTCCCTGTCGGGAGTTGACCGCCAATTGCTCCATCCCGCCATGCAGTCGGTATTGGAGAATGATGACGGCGCAGCCCGTCTAACCCTCGAGCATGTTTATGAGAAGCTCACCGACCGCGATCTGGCAGTGCTCCTGCCCGCCATCGTCAAGGCGATCGAGAA
>CANBTO010000295.1 GCA_947372405.1 Verrucomicrobiaceae bacterium | reverse complement strand
CGCATGAAACTCCGCTTCAAGGACGCTGAGGGCAAGAACCGCTTCCCGCATACCCTCAACGGCTCCGGCACCGCATTGCCACGACTTTATGTCGCGTTGTTAGAGCAATATCAGCAACCCGACGGCTCCATCAGAATTCCGGATGCCCTCGTGCCGTATTTCGGCGCCGCCGGAATCGCATAAGGAGAGTGGGCTTTCGGGCTCCCTGATGGATTTCCCCGATTCAGCTTGCCCCGGGGGCCACGCATCACCACGTTGCGGGATGGCGGATGATATGATTCACCCTCATGAATCGCCCCGGGTTGTTCCGGCTTCAGGTTTCTGCTGTCGTATTTTGAAAACCCACTCCCCACACACTCCATGAAAACCTCCCGTCCAGAGCATTCGTCCAGATTGATCCAACGCTTCACGAAGTTGCTTTCCGTTTTGGCGGTGACCGGTCTGACCCTTCACTCCGCCATGGCCGGAACGGTGCAGGCATGGGGAGACAGCAGTTTCGGTGGCACGACCATTCCTGCGGGCCTCGGTGACGTGAAGGCCATCGCTGCGGGTAATGCATCTTCGGCGGCTTTGAAGAGCAATGGCACGGTAGTCGTTTGGGGTTCGAATCTGGATGGGCAGGCGATCATTCCCAGTGGATTGAGCGGGGTTACGGCCATTGCGGAGGGAAGTTCCCACGTCCTGGCCTTGAAGACAGATGGCACGGTGGTGGCGTGGGGCGGGAATAACTCGGGGCAAACGACGGTTCCTCCGGGTCTGTGCAACGTGAAGGCGATTTCGGCTGGTGGGGCGCAATCGGTGGCTTTGAAAACCGATGGCACGGTGGTGGCGTGGGGAGACAGAAGTTCCGATATGCCGTTAGGTTTGAGCGGGGTGGCCGCCATTGCATGCGGCGATTCGCACACGCTGGCTTTGAAAACGGATGGCACGCTGGTGGCATGGGGCGCCGCAGGTTTCGCTCAAACCACCATTCCCGCCGGCTTGACCGGAGTAGTGGCGATTGCGGCGGGTTTTGCCCACAACGTCGTGTTGAAGAGCGATCACACGGTGGTTGCGTGGGCTGCGGATTTCGCAGGACAGGCGACGGTTCCCGCCGGCTTGACTGGAGTGACGGCCGTCTCGGCGGGCTATGCGCACACACTGGCACTCAGGGCCGATGGCACGGTGGTGGCATGGGGAGGAGCCAACGGATATGATCTTGGCCAGACCAGCGTCCCTGCCGGGCTGAGCGGAGTGACAGCGATAGACGCGGGCTACAATCACAGCGTCGTGCTGGTGGGGCCACCCGCTCCCGAGATTTCGGTTTTCAAAGGCGATAACCCGGAAACCCCGAACACCGAGCTTCAGGACAACATCGGCACGATCAAATTGGTCGCCACGGTCGGTTCATCAGGAACCGTGCAGACCTTCTCGGTCAAAAACACGGGAAAGGCGAAGCTCACCGGTCTGGCGATCAGGAAAAACCTCGTCAGCACGCTTACCAACCCCTGCGTCAATCCGACCGATTTCATTGTTAGCGTCCTGCCAGTGAGTGTGCTGGCTCCCGCGGAATACAGCACGTTCAAGGTGAGGTTCTCACCCAAAGCCAAGGCGACCAGCAGCGTCACCCTTCAGATTTCCAGCAATGATGGGAATGAAAGCCCGTTTCATATCAGGCTCAAGGGCTTGGGGGTGTTGAGTCCCCACATCACGATCCTTCAGCCCTCGGACACGAGTCTGGTGGATGGTGTTTCCGTGGTCGATTTTGGTGATGCAAGTATCTCTGCGGCCGATCCCGGGAAGTTCAGAACCTTCGTGATCAGGAACGACGGGAATGCCATTCTTAAATTCACCTCAGTGAAGATCACGGGGCCCAACGAAGGCAGTTTCCAGGTGACGCTGGCTCCTCAAAGGTATTCCCTGCTTCCTCGCGATCACACCGATTTCCAAGTGACCTTCAAACCCACCTCGTTCGTAGGAATCCGCAACGCAGTCATCCACATTCGGAGCAATGACATCGACGTCCTGACTTTTGATATCAAGCTCGTCGGGCAGGGTGTGAAACCCTAAGTCTCCTCAGTCCGCCGGGGCTGCGGTCATTTGTCAGGCGGCGTGACAAACGGCACCTTCGAGACGGCGTCCGCCTTCGGGAAGTTTCCGGGAATGTCCGTTAGAGTGACCTTGCCGGTGGCTGCCCACTCGGTGCCGCGCAGGAAGGTGACCTTGAAGCCGACGCATTCGAACGAGTTGGCGTGGTGACCGAGGGTGGAGTGGAAGACGCGGCCCTTGTGGTATTGGATGGTCATGAGCATCGGCTCGTTGCGGCCTTCGTCGCGGAGTTTCTGCGGTTCGGAGGCAGTGGCAAGGATCTCCATGTCCTCGGCCGGGCCGCGGAGCAGTGAGTAACATTCGTCCGAAGCGTGCATCCAGTGTTCCGGCAGGCCCTTGGTGATCGCGCTCGTCTGGCTGCGGGTGGTGATGAGGAAATCATTGAGCGCGCCGTGGGTGCCGCAGGGGCCGGGCTTGGGATCGCGCACGATCTTGCCATCGCGGTCGATGTAAACATACGGGCCGTGCTTTTCGGTGCGTCCGCCCCAGCCGCCCAGGCCGATCATCTTGTTGTATTCCGCCCACTCGGGGAAGGAGTTGTCTGCGGCGTGGATCGAGACGAAGCCACCGCCGCCGGCCATGTATTTTTCAAATGCGCGCTGAGTTTCCTCCGGCCATGGCGCGGCGTTGTAACCGAAATTCGAGATGACCACGTTGTATTTCGAAAAGTCCGGCTTGAAGTCCGGATCGGTCTTCGCGTTCGGGAGATCTTCGGTGGCACCGACTCCGGCCAGCGGCAGGAACGCGGCCTCCTGCTTGCCGTTCCACGTGAACTTGGTGCGGGCGATGTCCACCTCGAACAAGCCGGAATCCTTGAGGTTATCCCGCATGATGATGGTGGTCTTCGGCCACGCGGTGTGGTTGTTCTGACCATCGACGATCAGGGCCTTGAGCTTTTCAGCGGCATGGCTGGCCGAGGAAACGGCGAGCGTGACAGTGGCGGTGAGGATGAGGATTTTCTTCATATGCTTGGCGGATGAGTGGAGCATGGGGAGATCCGCAGCGTCTGGCGATGGGAAACTGAGGGGGCGACACATCGGAATATCAGAGTTTAACCGCCAAGCCGCAAAGGAACGCAAAGAGGATGGAATGTCGTGAGTGGAAATCGGTGAAGCGGACGGCAAATCATCCCGCTTTTGGCCACGCTCCTTTGTCCTCGTGCGCTTGTTTGCGCTTTTTCACCGACAACACGTTTGCTGCCTGGCTTTTCCTCCATGGCGGCTTGTCCGCACTTTTGAAAGATGAAGAAAATCGGCCTGTTTTTACTGTTACTCGCAACGGGTGCTGAAGGCTCAGACAGTGCTGAAGCTTTTGCCGCTTCTGAAATCAACGCATTCGAATCTGCGATCTCATTTTATAAAATCAACATGAACGAGCTCCCACCCGTTGAAAAAGGACTGCGGGCGCTTGTCGAGGTTCGGGCTATTTCCAAATTAAATGACGATCCATGGGGTAATCCTTATTGTTACCTTGTGGGAGACGGATTCGACAGTGGCTACGGGATCTACAGCCGGGGTCCGGATGGTCAATCCGCGACACAAGGCAATGATGCGGATGATATATGCAGTTGGCGTCCCTTCCGCAGGCCCGAGGATCATTGGGAGCTTGGTCCCTTTTGGGCATTGTGCATTTGCGCCACCGCGATCATCGGATTTGAGGTGGGGCGTCTATCCGTCCGAAAGTCCCAAGTCACCCGGCAAGGCATCCCTCCCGTCGCCTGATCTTCCGCCCATGAACGGAAACCACTCGAAAGTCACCGTTCATGTTTCATCTTAATCTGGTCGAGTATTCACATCCGAAGGCAATAAGCTAAATTGAATTCGGGCTTTCGGAACGCCGCCGGATGGCCTATTGTGACGGCGATTGCCCCGTTCTCCTATGAGACCATACATTATTTTATTCATCGCGGTCCTGCTGCCGCATGTTGGCTGCGCCGATTTGACCAAATCAGCAACGCTGGATGAGGTGTTGGCTCTTGCTACACGCCCCGAACTTCCAAACAAAATTTGCGGCTACGACTACGAGCGCAGCAAGGCGCTTGGACGACTCGAAGACTGGCCTGAGGTCTCACCACAGGATGAGGCTCGCATCGCAGCTGCTTTTACGGCATCCCTGCGCGCCACTCATACTGTTATTCGCGGCGCTGGAGCAAGCGGCCTTGGTCGCAGAAAACACAGCGAGGAGATCTCTGCGATCTTTGAACTCGCTGAGCAGGACACGAATCTTATTGGATGTTTTTTTACCTCCTATACTCTCCTTCGTGAGGTGGATCCGCCATTGTATGAACTGCGGCGCGGCCTCGGCTCCAATAACCCCGACTTGCGAACCGCAACCATGGACGCGATCGCGAGTTGCAAGGCATTCGCGCTGCGTCATGAGTTAGAGGCAACACTTTCCGGATCTTTTTATATCCGAAGTCACGCCGCAAGAGCTCTTGGTCAGCTTCGAATGCGTGAGTCCGCCCCTGCCTTACGCCGAGCACTAGACAGCGACCCGGAAAACTCGGAAGTAGCATATGCCATCACTCAGCTTGGGAGTGATACAGATATCGCAGCAGTCCTTCCACTCCTCAAATCAAGGAGCAAATATCTCCGTCGGATAGTCGCAGACGGGCTTTGGACGGCCAAATTAGACAACCCGCGCGCGGCTTGTGATGCTCTCATCGAAGCGCTCAGCGACCCTTCCAATGATGTTGAATTCTGTGATCCTTCGGATGACGTGCGAATCTCCGCGATGCGCGCGCTCGGCCATTTCCGCGAGCCGCGTGCGATAGCGCCAATTCGGAAACTCATTGCGAAACGAACCCAGGGAAACTACGGAGACGACCGCACAGAATACGTCGATGCGATTTGCGCCATTGGCGGCGCGGACGCAATCGCGCTCCTCGACGATATGATTACGGAATTCCGCGACATTTGCCGCTTGGAACTTGCTCTCATTCGTTTCGCGTCGCCATCATCAGCGCGAGCAGTCTGGATAGAGTATTGTAAAGATCCGATACGTGAGAGCCCTGGGAGTGATACGGAGGCTGTCGGGTATATTGGCGCGATCAGTGTCCTTGCAGCATGCGCTGATGCGGAGCTACTGCGCGACATTCAAGACCGCTGGAGTTCGACCAAAGACACTTGCGAGAAGCGGGCTTTTGAGTCTCTTGTTGCAAAGATCAAAGTACGCTTGAACAAATCAGAACCATAGCGAGTCACCGCAGAAGGCCGAACAAAAGGAATGCAGGCTACGGCTCAGTAAATGTCTTTCCTTTCATCGTCACTTCCCGGTTGTCGTCGCCTGATCCGAAAAGTTTTCAAGTGATTGGCAACGACTCTGCCATAACCAACGTGTGATGCTGTCCAAGGCGTAGTATTACCGCTAGATTCCGGCGAGGAGACTTCGGCATTTGAAACGCGGGTAGGGTGAGGCGATGAATTCCGTTATCGTGCATGCGGAGTTACTCTGTGCGGAGTGGTAACTGAGAAAGAAAACGGGTGACAGGAGTGTCGCCCCTCCTCACCCGATGGAAGGCACCTTGATGCCGACGTCCGTGTCCGCGTCGTAGTCCACGCCGGCGAGGCCGAAGCCGAAGAGGCGGAGGAAGCTGGATTGGTAGCCGTCGAAGTCGGCGAGTTCGGTGAGGTTTTCGGTGGTGACCTTGTGCCAGTTGGCGATGACGGGTTGCTGGATTTTGGGTTCCATTTCCCAGTCGTCGAGGCGGATGCGGCCGGCTTCGTCGGGCTGCCACAGGTCGAAGCATTCTCCGGAAATCTCCAGCGCAGCGCGTTTCATGAAGGCTGCCGCAGTGCCATCCGCTCCGCAATCCGCGGATAGATGGCAGCGGACAGGAGTTCTGCGACGCGGGTATGCCCGGCCGGAGATAGATGCATGCCGTCCGCCAACAGAAGTTCCTTGCGGGGGATGTCTTCAAGGCCCGCATGGGAATCGACAAAGATCACTCCTTTGGATGCTGCCAGTTTTCCCAAGCCGCGGGCGAATCTGCGGGCCCAGTAGTCGCTTGCGGGATCGCCGTGAGGAAAAGGTGCCAGCAGCACGGGCATCGCTCCGGCTAGGGAGCTGCCTTCGAGCATGTGGGCGATGGCCGGCAGGTAAATGGTATCGTTGCCATGGATCGGGTCCACCCGCAGACAACGGCATAGGGCCGCCTTGAGATAAGCCGCCGGGGCGCGAGAGAGCTTCCGCACGTAAGGGCCCATCACGGGTGCCGGATAGAGGGACTCTTTTGGCTCAGGCGGTCTGGGGGTTCCGGCCCGGCCCAGCTCTTTGAAATACCGGCCAAGGTTGATCGAGACATCCGTGGAACCGAACTGGATGACCACGAAATGAGGAATGGGTTTCAAGCTTCTCGCGATATGTTTGGCCGCAACGTGGGCGGGGAATCCC
>CANBTO010000294.1 GCA_947372405.1 Verrucomicrobiaceae bacterium | reverse complement strand
CCGCGAGTATGCCCCCCAAAAATGCTCGCCGTCCGAATTCCGGTGCTGAGAATGTGTCCATGATCCGGAGAATACGGGTGAGACGTCGCCTAAGTTTCGACCAATCTGGCGACCGCGTATTGACGCCCGGCAAGCCCTCCGTCACGCTCCGCCCATGAACGCAGCACCGCTGGTCGGAATCATCATGGGAAGCACTTCGGATTGGCCGACGATGGAGCACGCCGCCCGGACCTTGCGCGACTTCGGCGTGACTTGGGAGGCGGAGGTCGTGAGCGCCCACCGCACGCCGGACAAGCTGGTTTCCTACGCCACCGAAGCCCGTGGCCGTGGCCTGAAATGCATCATCGCCGGAGCGGGCGGCGCGGCGCATTTGCCAGGCATGACCGCTGCGATCACCGATCTGCCGGTGCTTGGTGTGCCGGTGGAATCCAAGGCGCTGCAAGGTGTGGACTCACTGCTGTCGATCGTCCAAATGCCCGCCGGTATCCCGACCGCCACCTTTGCCATCGGCAAGGCAGGCGCGGTGAATGCCGCCTTGTTCGCCGTGGCGATGCTCGCTAACAACGATGCCGGGCTCGCGGAGAAACTCGCCGATTTCCGCAAAAAACAGACCGCCACCGTGAAATCCGCCACCCTGCCACCGCTCGATCCCGTTGACTGATTTCATGCCTACCCCGTCTATTCCTATTCACGCGCCGCACTGTGTCGTCGGCGTCATCGGTGGCGGCCAACTCGGCCGGATGCTCGCCCTCGCCGCCCGCCGCATGGGCGTGCGGACCGTCATTTGGACCGGTGGCCTGGAAGCTCCCGCCGTGGAGTGCGCCGATGAGGTGATCGACCTGCCCTTCGACGATCCCGCCGCGCTCAAGGATTTTTGCAGCCGGGTCACGGTTACTACGGTCGAATTCGAAAACATCCCCTGCCATACCTTGGAAGCTGTCGCCAAATGCACCGGCCTCCATCCCTCGCCCCACGCAATTTGCATCTGCCAGAACCGCGAGCGGGAGAAAAATTTCCTCCGCGAAAACAACATCCCGCACACTCGGTATGCCGTCATTGCCAACGCCGCCGACCTCGCTGCGGCGATGCAGGACCTAGACGGTCCAAGCGTGCTCAAGACCGCCGATTTCGGCTACGATGGCAAGGGTCAGGTGAAGCTCGAAGGCAGCGAAGACCCTGCGGAAATCTGGGCCGCTTTCGATGCCCCGCGTGCAGTGTTAGAAGCGTGGGTGCCGTTTGAAAAGGAACTTTCCGTGATGGCCGTGCGCGGGGCCGATGGTCTAACCGTCACCTTCGATCCGGCGGAAAACCGCCACCGCCACCGCATCCTCGATGTCTCGATCGTCCCGGCTCGCATCTCGCCGGCGGTCGCGCTGGAAGCCGCCGCCATCGCCCGCCGTGTCGCCGAGGCCTTGGACTATCGCGGCATTCTCGGGGTTGAGTTTTTCCTGAAAACCGATGGCACCTTGCTCGTCAATGAAATCGCCCCGCGCCCGCACAACTCCGGCCACCACACACTCGATGCCTGCGTCACCTCACAGTTCGAGCAACAACTCCGTGCGGTGATCGGCCTGCCGTTAGGTTCCACGCGCCTGCTCAATCCGGTCGTCATGCTCAACCTGTTAGGCGATTTCTGGCAGGACGAAACCACCCCACCCGATTGGTTACCTGTGTTCGCAGACAGCGAGGCCAGCCTGCATCTTTACGGCAAGCGCCGCGCCATCGGCCGCCGGAAAATGGGTCACGTCAATTTCCTCGGCACCACCGCCGATGCTGCCCTCGCCCGCGCTGAGGCCATGAAAGCGCACTGGCATTCCAAGCCGTGAGCGGCCTGCCAAATCCCTGACACCGTCCGGTTGCAGACCAGACGGTAGAGCTCGAATACCATGCTGTCACCGATGTTATAAAGCACGCTGGTGCCCTCTTTCAATTCCTGCATGAAATTTCACTTATACATAAATCATGATAGGGTTATATTCGAATTCAAATCACACTCACCATGAACCCCACTATTTCCTCGCAATCCCTCAACGAAATATTGCAACAAGGTAAACCGATCCGTCTTCTCGACGTCCGCACGCCAGCCGAATACGCCGAGATCCACATCGAGAAGTCCGATCTCATGCCGCTTGATCGTCTGGACAGCGCTTCGGTCAAAAGCAGCGGCTCCTGCGTGCTGGTCTGCCGTTCCGGCAAGCGCGCCGAACAGGCCTGCCAGAAACTCAAGACCGCCGGTTGCGACAACCTCGCCATCCTCGAAGGCGGCGTCCTTGCCTGGGAACAAGCCGGCTTCCCCGTGATCCGTGGCCGCAAGGCGATCTCACTCGAGCGCCAGGTCCGCATCGCCGCCGGCCTGATGGTGCTGACCGGTGTCGTCCTCGGTACTTGGCTTCATCCCGCCTTCTACGGACTCAGCGCCTTCGTCGGCGCGGGCCTCACCTTTGCTGGCATCACTGACTGGTGCGGCATGGGTCTTCTTCTCGCCAAGGCCCCTTGGAACCAATGAACTCATCATCGCCCACCATCGTCATCAGCGGCGGTGAAATCTAGGATCGTTCAATGCAACTTCCCGTTCGACACAATGTCCCCGACAAAAAGTATATTGATTTAGGAAGGAAAACGCTCCGCAAACCACCCCCAGCCCCGTCAAAGACACCCGCAAGCGTGCCTCAAAGAGATGCCGAGGGACCACATGACTTTTTCAGTTACTCATGTCATGGACTCAATCGTTGGATCTAGCAGCTAAGCCTGACAATTCGCGACAGATCGCCGCAGGGCGGGGCTTTTCTCCTGTCCCCTCAGAACGTCGGTGCCGCGACGGTTGCGTTATCCCGTTCCTCGCTGCGTCTGCGGAGGATGCGGTCGGCGGTTTCGGTGACCATTTCTGAAAGTAGCAGCCAGAGGTGGGAACCTTGGCGGTAGTCGGCGGGGGCGATGTGTTTGACGCGGCCAGCATGGGTGGAGAGTTGGAAACATTTCCGGAAGGATTTCCCGGTGGCGTCGTCGGGATTGTAAACGGCGATGCCTTGGCCGCCGTTGCGTGCCATGACCGTGAAGCAGGGGACATCGGTGGGGCCGTCGCCGACATAGACCATGTTTTCAAACGGGATAGGACGTTGTTCGGCGGGCATGTGGTCGTTCACGTCTTGGTCGTAGCCGAGCATGCCCTTGTTGATGCGGAAGAGGAACTGGGTTTTGGTGGTGTGGGAGATGGCGCGTTTTGGGAAACTGATGCGGCCCTCGGCATCCTCGCCGAACTCGCAACCGAACATCGCCTTGACGAACGGTTGTAGCCGCGAGCCGTCTAGCAGCGCCTTAAGGCCGGAGGATATGATGTAGTGCTCGACCTTGATGCCGGCGATTTCGTGCTCGGGCCGGAGGGCGGCCTTGGGCAGGGCCTCGAAGAGTTCGGGCAGGCCGGGGAAAAAGTGCAGGCCAGCACCGAGTTCGGTGAGGCGGGCGTTGGTGACGTTGTCCATGCCGAGGTAGTCGAGCAGGCATTTCATGTAAGCGAGTTCGCCATCCCATTTCTGGTCCACGACGAGGGCGTTGCACTTTTTCCAAAACTGCGTGGGGTCGATGCCGAACTCGGGAAAGACGACGTCGTCCTGCATGTAGCGCGGGCTGAGGGTCTGGTCGTAATCGTAAACCAGCGCGATGGTGTTTTGGGGAGCGGCCATGAGAGGCACGCAGGCAAGCAAGCGCAAGGCTATGCGACAAGGCGGAAATCTGGCGGCGGGTGGAATCCCGGCGGCGGCCGGATGAAGAATCGCGCTTGCCCCACGGCGGGAGGTGGAGAAACTGCGGGCCTTGCTGTGAACCGCTATCGTCCTTATTACAAATATCTGCGGGTGGTCCGTTGGCAGTTCATCGCCGGGGTGTTGGCGGGGGTGGTCTATGCGATGGCGAGCGGTCTGGGGCTGCCGCTGATGGTGGATGTGGTGTTCCCGGTGCTTTTTAAAACGACGGGGAGGGGGACTCAATGGTATGAGATCTGGATGGCGCAACAGATGGGCGCGGTCTCGCCGGAGCGGTTGCTGCTGATCACTTGCTTGTGGATTCCGGTGATTTTCTTAATCCGGGCGGTGGCGTCGTATGCGAATGCTTATCTTATCCAATTCGTGGGCCAGCGGGTGTTGGAAAATATCCGGGTGGACTTGTTCATCAAGCTGCAAGGGCTACCGCTGTCTTTTTTTAAAAACAACAAATCCGGTGATCTGCTCGCACGGATGATCAGCGATACGGCGCTGCTGCGGCAGATGATCGCGAACGTGTCGAGCGACCTCATCAAACAGCCTGCGACGCTGCTGGGCGCGCTCAGCTATCTGGGCTACAAGGCGTGGACGGATCACAGTTTTTTCGTCGCGATGATCGCGATGTTCACGGTGCCGATCTGTGTTTTCGTGATCCGGTCGGCGGGGAAGAGACTCGCGACACGGGCGAAGCTGCTGCAAGATCAGGGCGGGACGATGACGGCGACGCTGGCGGAAAGCTTGCAGGCACCGCTAGAAATCCGGGCTTACAATCTGGAGGTGCGGCAGATTTCCGTATTCGAGCAGCAGACGAATGAGATGATGCGGGTGAGCATGAAGGTGGTGAAATACCGTCAGGCGATCGGTCCAGCCATCGAGTTTGTCGCGGCGGGGGGCTTCGCGGTGGCGCTTTATCTGGGCGTGCGCGCGGGGATGTCGCAGTCGGGTTTCATGGCCTTGGGCACGGCGCTGTTCATGTCCTACGAGCCGATCAAAAAGCTGGGCATGATTCACTCGCTCGTGAAGCAAGGGGATGCCGCAATCGACCGCATCGACTTCATCATGCATGAGCCGGACACGTTGCCGGACCCGCCTGTGCCACAAATATTTGTCGCCCCGCGCGAGGCGATCCGGTTTGGAAATTTATCATTCGCGTATGGCGAGGAGTTGGTGCTGAAGGAGCTCTCGGTGAGCATCCCGATCGGTCAGGTGGTGGCGCTCGTCGGTCCGAGTGGTGCGGGGAAATCGACCTTCGCTCATCTCATTCCACGCTTCTATGATCCGCAAATCGGGGGGATCACTTTTGACGCCACCGACATCCGCAGCTATGCGAAAAAAGACCTGCGCAACGCCATCGCCGTGGTGCCGCAGATGCCTTCGTTGTTTCTCGGGTCGATTGCGGAAAATATCCGTATCGGGCGTGAGAACGCGACCGATGAGGAAGTCCGTGAGGCCGCTAGAAAAGCCCATGCCCATGAATTCATCTCCAACTTGAATGGCGGCATGGGCTACGACACCCAAGTCGGCGAGCGCGGGGATTTGCTATCTGGAGGGCAGCGGCAGCGGATCGCCATCGCCCGCGCATTTCTGAAAGACGCCCCGATCCTCATTCTGGACGAGGCCACCAGCGCCTTGGATTCCGAGAGCGAGGCAATGGTCCAGCAGGCGCTCGCCGCGCTCGTGAAGGGCCGCACGACCTTTATCATCGCGCACCGTTTCAGCACCATCACCATCGCGGACCGCGTGCTGGTGTTTCAAGAGGGGCGAGTCGTGGCGGACGGAAATCACGCATCGCTGCGCGAAACCGACCCGACCTACAAGTCGATGATCGGTAGTCAGTTCCTAGGCGCCGGGGCTTGATGACTTTGCCGCGAGGAAGGATTTCTGACAGAGCTCGGCATATTTCCCTCCCTTCGCAAGCAAGGTGGCGTGGGTGCCTTGCTCGATGACTTCACCTTTCTCTAACACATAGATCCGATCCGCATTTTGAATCGTCGAGAGCCGGTGTGCGATGACGAAGGCGGTCCGGTTCTCCATCAGGCGATCGAGCGCGTCTTGGATCAGGCGCTCGGTCTCGGAATCCACGGAGGCGGTGGCTTCGTCGAGGAGCAGGATGGGCGCGTTTTTGAGCAGGGCGCGGGCGATGGAGAGGCGTTGTTTTTCCCCACCGGAGAGTTTTACCCCGCGCTCGCCGACGTTGGTGTCGAGCTGTTTGGGCAAGTCCCGCACAAAGTCGTCGGCGTGGGCGGCGGTGAGGGCGGCCCAGAAATCGGCGTCCGTGGCGTCGCGTTTGGCGAGCTGGAGGTTTTCCCTAACAGTGCCGTTGAAGAGAAAGGGTTCCTGGGTGACGTAGGCGAGGCGCTCACGGAGCGAGGATTTCGCGAGCGTGGCGATGTCGATGCCGTCGATGCTGATGACGCCCGAGGTGGCTTCATAAAACCGGGCCAGCAAGGACAGCACCGTCGTTTTGCCCGCGCCGGTCGAGCCGACAAGGGCGATCGTTTGGCCGGGTGGTGCGTCGAGCGTCACGCCGTGGAGCGTCGGCTGGGACTGATAGGCGAACGAGACATCCGCGAAATGGACATGGCCCGCGATTTTTTCCGGCAAGCGTGCGCCATCGGTGGAATTTGCCTCCTCGGCGGAATCCAGAATTTCAAACACCCGATCCGCCGCTGCTCTGCCTGATAGAATCATTTGGTTCAATGAATTCAGGCGGTCGATGGGATCGTAGAATAGCGACAGAAATAGCACGAACCTGAAGAAATCGCCCT
>CANBTO010000293.1 GCA_947372405.1 Verrucomicrobiaceae bacterium | reverse complement strand
GTTTGCTTCCGACTTAGCTGCATCTTGCATCAGCTTGTAGCGGATCTTCATCTGGATCGGCTGTGCTGGATCAGGTTCGTTGATTTCGAGGATCTGAAGCACGCCCATCGAGCCATCACCGGCGCGGAACGCGAGCGTCGCCGGCCATTTGACAACGGGTGACAGGCAATGTACGATGGCACCTTGGGTGTGCCAGGGGCGCAAGGCGTTGTTTTTGTCAGCGAAAGCCGCATTCAGGCGTTCCGTGGTCGGGTTGTCCCATGCATCATCCGGGAGCTTCGCGAAATCCACATCGGCGCTCGCGAGTCCCCATGAATGCGGCCCGGGTGGTTCGTCCGGGAAGATGGCCAAAGCGGGAAATATCTTGCTGCCACCGACGGTGAGCCAATGTTGGTTCGTCTTCTCGCCGCGATCAAAAAAGCCGTCCGGCAACCTGCCGACAGCACCGTCTGACAGTCGCAGCACGTCGTGTCCCACACCAAACCGCCGTTGATAGGCCAGCTTCCTCTCGACGACCGTGCCGACGGCAAGCTTGGATACGATTGGAAATTCATCCAACGTGGCATCCGTCACATCCTGACGCGCCAGCGGAACATGGCTGAGAATGATTTCCTTGCCCCAGATGTGGTCAACGTCGGGGTTGCTTTCCACCGCTTTCGGATCGGGTGTTAGAATGATGTCCGCTTCCTTGACATCGGGTGCCAAGGTGCCGATTTCCATGGTGAGCTCCTTCGGGCTGCTCGTCGTGAAAGTGCGTGTGCTGACGGCGTTGAGCTTTCCGCATGGGTAGGTTTGCCCGGCCAACCGTAACGCCACGTCCACACTGAAGGGGAATCCAGGTTTGGCATCCATGTCGAAGGAAACGATCGCGTTTTGACGACCACCTTTCGGTCGGATGATGACAGGTTTTGTCTTCACCGAGCCATTCGCCACCGGATCGAACGCAGGTTCTGCCGTCAGCCTGACCAATTCGGTGTCCCTGGCATAAACCATCAACTCCGCCTCGCAGGCGCGCGTCCATCGGTGCCTGGCGGGCGGCCATTCCGCGGATGGAGCGATGGTCGCGAGACCGGCCATGTCGGGCTCCGCCACAAGGGCGCTGTCCACTTCGCAACGGACGACGTGTTTGCCGGGAGCGAGTTTGGGCAGTTCCAAGGCACCTTCGTATTGCCATTGCTTCCACTGGTGGCTGTCCGAGCCCTTCCGCACGGAGACCGGACGCCCGTCAATCTGGATGGAATGCATTTCATTCAGCAGCTCGTAGCCCAGCGAATCGGAGTCAAACCATGGGCTGCGCCATTTGCATGAGAGTTGGAGATAGACGTCATTCTCCCTGTTGCGCGGCAGCCGCTCGATGGAAGGGTTGCCGCAATAGGAAACCAGAAACGCGAGCTCGTTCGACTCGTTTGTTAGATGGTGGGAGCGCATTTCCTTGAGAAAATCCCCCAACCAACCAAAAGGTTGCTCGCTGCCATTCGGATGATCCCGCCGGATACTCGCGGCGATCTGGTCCAACATTTGGTTGGCTTCCGTGGAGGAAATCCGTCCGTCCTTTACCCGTCTCTGCAACTCGCTCCACGGCCACGCGGACTGCGGTGCGGTCATGCCCGCCAGAAACACCGCATGGTTCGGCTGGAACTGGAGTTTCTGCGGCGATTCGGCCAGACTGGCTGGATCGTCATCCCGCAGAAAATGGTTCGCGAAGACGACGGCGAGGGCGATCACAAGGACTGCCAACGCACCAACTCTAACAAACCTGCTCTTGCGGTGAGTTGGTGCTACAGGCGGGGAGCCTGCGCCGCTTTGGTTCACAGCGCGCCAGACGCGGCGGATGATGAGACAGTCCACGATCAACGAAACCACCAAGGCCGCAACTGTTGCCAATTCATTGACGATCGTTGGAGCCATTTCGGGATTCCAAATCCTCAAATACTCTTTCGTATCCAATGAACGCCCCATCAACATCTTCATCAATATCGGGCACAGCCACCAAACGACCGCATCCAGGGCCAGCAACGGAAACAGCAGACCGTCCAGCACCGCCAGTCCAAGACCGTAGAGTTTTCCCACCGAGCGGCGGATTTGCGAGACCGCGATCCAGCCGAGAATCGTCGTGCCGAAGGGCGCGGTAATGCCAAGAACGCCAAGCATCACGGTCAGTAGTTTTACCCACAACGGAGGCCCGTGATATTCGCCAGACGACACCTTGACTGCGGTGAAGTACATCAGGAACGCGACAAAGAAAACCGGAGCCCAGCACGCACCCGCAATGGCCGTGCGTGAGAAGCGGGCCACGGCGTTTCCTGAAGGTCGAATAAGATAACCTGCGGCCAGCCACTCGCCGCCGGATTGCTTGTCGAATGTCACCGTTTCCACCGCTTCCGGCAGACCGGCAAAGGAGGATTCATAGATCACCTCAATACGCTGGCCGGAGGCGGTGAATGTGGCTGAAGCCTGTTTTCGCGCAAGGATCTTGCCCAGTGGTTGCCGCACATTTTGCAGGCGGCCAATCCATTCATCTCGCGTCAGGCAACCCTGAAAATAGGTGGTGGCGGTTTCCCAACTCCTCGCATAATCCCCGGCGTCGATCAGCGCCAGCCATGCTTCCGTGTTCACCGGACCCGTTTGCCCGCCGCCCGTTGGTTTTCCATCCTCCGCCGAGATCGCCTCCACCACCGTGCGGAACTCACCCGCTGTCTGGTAGCGAAGCGCCGGAGTTTTCTCCAATGCCCGCAGCACGATCTCATCCAACCGCACGTCGATCTGGACCTTCTTCGAAGGGGCGACGAGCTCCTTGTTGGGCCGCTCGCCGGTGAGCATTTCATAGAGCACTACGCCGAGCGCGTAAATGTCGGCTCGGCTGTCCACTTCCGCAGAAACACCGCCTTGTTCCGGGGCCATGTAGGGAGGTGTGCCGATGTTTTCTCCGCCCGAGCCGATCAGTCCAGCGATGCCGAAGTCCGCGATCTTGATGCGGCCATCGCGGTCTAACAAAAGATTCTCCGGTTTGATGTCGCGGTGGACGATGCCCTTGTCATGGGCGTATTGCAGCGCTTCGCAGATCGGCGGGACGATGGCGAGGGCTTGCTTGGGTTCGAGTTTTCCGTCGCGCAGTAGGTCACGGAGGTTCACTCCATCGACGAACTCCATGACCAGATAGTAGAGAGGTTGGGAGTTGATGGTTGAGTGTTGAGAGTCGGTTGCACCGAAATCGTGGATGGTGACGATGTGCGGGTGGTTGAGCTTGGCGAGCAGTTCGGCCTCGCGGGCGAAGCGTTCGGCGAAGCGGGTTTCGGTCTCGCGTTCTGGGGCGAGGATCTTGATGGCGACGATGCGGTTGAGCGATTTCTGGCGGGCCTTGTAAACCACGCCCATGCCGCCGCGGCCGAGGCATTCGAGGATTTCGAACTGCGGGAACTTGTCGGCGATCTCCTCGGGTGAGGGCGGGGGAGTGGTGGATGTTTTCGCATCGCCATCCGCGATGGTGCGCGATGCGAGCGCCTGGCGCATCAGGCAGGCCGGGCACAGTGCCTGCGGGGAATCGGCGGGCAGGGGAGTGGCGCAGTCCGGGCAGGTGGGAGCAGGAAGAGGATCGGTCATGGTGGCGGTGTTCTCCAATCTTCAAAAACGTATTGGGCGAAATGTTACTGGATTTTGATCACAGAAAACAGAAAGAGAATCCGGGAAAGATGTCACCGGGACGCGAGGCGAGCACGTCGCGTCGCGGACAATCGACCACCTGGTGCTGGCGAAGAAGGTGGGATCGGTTACAGGCTGCCTTCCCTGCCAAAAAGTGGCGGGGTTGTTTCCTGTAAATCCGCTCCCCGCCCGTCTCATTTCGATTCCTCCAACAGAATCGGGGCTGGCTGCGGGGCGCTCTTCACCTTGCTCTTCAGTTCTTCGCTCACGCTTGGAGAGGCGGCGGCGAGTGCGGTGCGGAAATCTTTCCTTAGAGTGGCCGCGACATTTGACTGCCGGGCGTAAACATAGGGTGAGGTGAGAACCATGGCCGTCCACATTCTGGCGCGGGTGTCGGCATCCGGCTCCAGCCACAGGGAGGTGATATGGCGGGCGAGATGATAGCGTTCGTTACCGGGGCCTGTGAATCCACCGCCCCAGCCATTCGCGCATTTGCCTTCTTCGGCCTCGGGGCCACTGCTGGCGAGATGCGCGAGTTCCGGCGCGAGCTCACGCAAATCCAATGCCAGCGCGGCGAGGAAGAGATCGTTCATATTGCCACCGTGGCGGGTGAAGTGCGGCCGGATGAAATCGGCGAACTGAACCTTCCGGACTTCCGGCGTGGCAAGGACGAGGGTTGAGAGCGTATCGATGAAATAGGAGAATTCGTCGTGCTGCGTCGCGTTTTTCGAGAATTCTATCAATCCATCCCAATGGCGGTCGGGATCGGGCAACTTAACCAAAGCCGGAATGATCCAGGGAAGGATCGATATCTCGAATTGCATCCGGCGTGGCGTCTTGAGCTCTGCGAGCAGAAGCGCCTGGAATCGCGCCTGCTGTGGCGCGTCGAGCGGCAGGACGGATAGCAACTCGATGGCGGGTCCCCGTGCGCCGTAATCGCGGGTGCCGGACGCGTCTTTGAAAATTTCGAGCAGCGCCGGAATCCTCGACTTGGCGAGAGCGGGCTCATCCTTGAGTTCGAATTGGGCAAGCTCGATGGCGAGTTCCTCTTTCTGCGCGGTGCTCAGGGTTTCCCGCAAGCGCCTGGCTCCCGGCGGATGGGCGGCGGCCAGTGTGGAAAAGATCATGCCGCGTGACTTGGGATCCGCATCGCGAAAGGATGCGATGAGCGTGTCCGCATACTGGTCCGGGTGGTGGATCTGCAGTTGCTGGAGCGCCCAGGCTGCGGAATCTCTGTCGGTTTCCGCCATCTTGATGAGGGGAACCGCTTGATCGAGGGCGTGGAGTTGTTTGATGGCGCGGGCAAGCGGCTCGCGGAGTTGGCACGGGATGTCGTAAGACATCTGCACCCGCAGCGATTGAAGACGCTCCCATTGGTTTTTTCCTTCGGCATCATTCGGGGGAACGAACTCACCTTTAAACTTCTCCTCAAGGGTCCGGAATTCCGTTTCGCTGTCGCCGGGTGGTGGCAGTTTTCCATTGAGTTCCTCAAGCGCCGGCAAGGTATTGGCCAAACCGCTGTCCCCCGCGCAATTGACAAGCAATGCCAGGGCGGCCGCCGGCCAGGGATCGGTCTTGTGACGCTCAAGCGCGGCAAGCACGATGAAGGCGAGTTCGTCACGAGCATCGCTGTCCTCGCGGGGTTTCAGCCGCTCGGCGAGCGGGGTTGCCAGGTTGCGGTGGGCCAGAGGCGTGTCGTCCCAGCGGCCTATCAGATGTCCGGGCAGGGCATTCGTCAGCAGGTGGTGGGCGAAGTTGATGCAGGCACTCTGATCAAACCCATCGGCCCAGCGGGCGGCCAGGGACGGACCATGCCAGAACGTTCCCGCAACCCGCCGCGGTTGCTGGTTTGCGGCATGGAAATCCAGCGTGCCCTTGCCATCCGCCGTGCTGCTTATGCCGCCACCCGAGCCGAAACGGTCCTCCTTGCCGGAGCGCGAGCGGATGCGGTCGAGCCAGAACAGCGTCTCTGATAGAAAGCGCGCCTCCTCCCTGGAGATGGGGATCAGGCGCAGCGCATGTCCGGCGCGGTCGGCGAGCGGATTCGCTCCGACCATGCCGTTCATGCTGGTGCCGGATTGGAATATGTAGGGCTTGTCGATGCCGAACCTTAGCACGGTCAGACTGGTGGTGGAGGTGTAACACGACGACGACTTGAAATCGTACACCACCCACCCGCTTTCCGGCGGGTGGACCGATCCGCGGTCATCGATGGCGATGCGGACCATTTTCCGGTGCGCGGGCGTGCGGTTGGCTTCGGCAAATGCAAGAGCCGCGGCTTTCGGGTCCATGTTCCAGAACCCCTCGGGAAGATGGGTGTCAGGAGCGTCGGCGGGATGGAACGAATCGGCGGTCGGCTTGCCGCCCATCGCACGGGCGATTTCCGCATCGCTGCGGCCTTTGAGAGATTGGAATTGGTATGGCTTGGGTTGCGGAGTTTCTCCGCCCGCTTTGGCGGGTTTTTCAGCGATGAGGGGATAGCGATGTCCTCCGGCTTCCTTGATCTCCTTCAACTGCTTCTGGATATCCGTATCGTCCAACAACCGCAGGTGGGGCTGGGCGGCTAAATTTTCCGCGACATAGGTCGATTTCGTCTTGTCCCAACGAAACACGACGTCCCGGCGGCGCTCCTGATCCTTTGGGCCGAATCCGATTTCTATCAGCCCGTCCTTGTCGTCATCAAAGCATTCGTAATCCCATGCGTTGGCCTTTTCGGCCTCCCGCGGATGCCAGTTATAGAGCACGGTAAGAATCCGCCTCGGCTGGCGTTCGATGCTGCTCAACTCTAGCACCTGCACGTTGTGACGGTCTTCCACGCCGTAGTTCGTGTGATCGAGCCAGTCCAGCATGCCGTCGTGCTTGAAATCGGCGATATAACCGGAATTGATCA
>CANBTO010000292.1 GCA_947372405.1 Verrucomicrobiaceae bacterium | reverse complement strand
AGTTTCCCTTGAACCTATTTGAGTTTCCCTTGGGCCTATTTAAGTTTCCCGGTACGACATTGGAAGACGTCGGTGGGTGCTTTGGCTTTCACGGTGGAGAGGTCAAGGACAGGCATGACCGTGGCATGAAAGGGAGACCGGCTCTGGGGATTCCACGGTCCGTGAAAGAGGGTGGATTTTAGAGTTCTTGCTCGATTGCCTTGAGTGTTAGGAAAAGTTCCTGCCAGCGGCGGAGGTAGGGTTCCACGGCGATTTTTTCTCGCGACAGGTGGGTTCTAACTGCAGTGAGCGAGGAGACATAATCTTGGAATACGATGCGCAGAGCCTCCTCGTAGTCGGTGCGCAGGGTGCTGGCAAAGCCGCCGCAGGTGTCGAGCAGGCGGGATTGAAACTCGGTGGTGATGGTCTTGCGGGTAATGGCGGCGGTGAGCAACGCGCCTAGCAGGAACAGCCCGGCGAGTCCGCAGAGGATGGGGGGAAGCCAATGGATGCGCAGCGCACCGCAGGTGGCACCGGCGGTGGTGAGGAGGAGCGTCATGACGACGAAGGACTTGAGCGCGAGATTGCGACGGCGGAGTTCTTTGTCGAGCTGGTTGCGGACTTTGAGATTGCCGATGCCCTGGCGGGCGGCGCGGCCGAGGCGGAGGATGAAGCGCTTTTTCGCGGTGGCGAGGGTCTCGTCGAGCTGGGCAACATCGCCCAGCTCCACGGCCATTGCTTCTTCCACGCGGACTCCGAGTTCGTTCCAGTGGGTGCGGCAGAATTCGACGACCTCGACGCCGTCGGTTTCCGCGACGGACTCGACTGCGGTTTGCAGGCGATCGACAAAGACGGTTTCCATTTCCTGGCCGGTGCGGTCGCCGGTGAAGAGACGGATGAAGGATCGGCAGAGGCCGAGCCGCCGCCGGAGGAGCTTGGAGACCCAGACGGCCTCGGTTTCAAAGACCTCGGCCACACCTGCGAGATGGCGCGGCAGACGCGCGACGAAGCGCTCGCGGATGTCGTCGATCTCGCCCTCGATGGTGTCGAGGAAACGGCCTTGAACGTTGAGTTCGCGGGTCATGCCCTCGATGTGATCCTCCACCACGCGGAGGGCGGAGGCGGCCTGACTGCGCCAGGTTTCGAGGACGAGTTTCCGCTCCGGGGATTCGCAGACTTTCTTGGAGATGAAGCTTTCCAACTCCGGGTAGCCACTGGTTTTCAGGCGGTCACCGGCGAAGGGGACGGCGCGCTTGGCCTCGTAGGCCATTTTTCCGGAGACGGCGAAGATCGGCGGGACGTGGCCAAGCCGTTTCACCGCGAGATCTGCCATGTGGCCGCGGATCACGCTGATGTCGATGGCTTCGCGCTGGTCGGCCTGTTGGATGATGAAGGCGGTGCGCTTGAGCACGTCCGGGGAAATTTCCGAGATGAAATTCCAAGTGGCGGCGCCCCAGGGGTTGGTGACCGGGAAAACGAAGAGGATGAGGTCGGCGGAGGGCAGGAAGCGCGCGGTGATTTCTTGGTGGCCTTGGACGATGGAATTGGTGCCGGGGGTGTCGATCAGGTTAAAATCCCGGAGGAATTCGATCGGGCGGTGGCGTTCCTCGAGCATCGGCGTGATCTCGACATCGCGGGCGGATTTGCCGTATTGGTACCAGAGGACGCGGTCGGTTTCCGGCAGGATGTTGACGCGGCACAAGTCCCGGCCGAAGAGGCCGTTGACGAGGGTGGACTTGCCGGCATTGACCTCGCCGCAGACGACGAAGAGGAAGGGGGTGCCGAGACCGGTTTCGATTTCCGCGAGTGGCAGGCGGTCGCCGAGTTCCGCCCCGGTTTCGGTCGCCAGTTCGGCAACGCCGCGCATCACGCCCGAAAGCCGTTCACGCGTCGCGAAGTAGCGCTCGCCGAACATGGTGTGGCTCACAAGTTAGAAAGTTGGGGGGACTTGTTCGGTCTGGACGGCGGGTTCGGCAGGTGCGGGTGCGGTCCCCGGGGTCTCGAGTTTCATCGCAAGAAGTTGGGAAACCGTGACGAACTTGAAACCACGGCGGAGCAGGGTGTCGAGGGTGTTTGGCATCGCATCGACGGTCTGTGAGTGCAGGTCATGGGAGAGGACGATCCCACCGGAAGAGGCAGCGGCGAGGATGCGTGAGCTGACGACGGAGGCACCGGGTCGTTTCCAATCTAGCGGATCGACGGACCAGAGGATGATGGGGTAGCCGAATTCTGCATGGACGAGTTCGCGCTGGCGTTGAAGCAGGCCACCGTAGGGCGGGCGCATGGTCGGCGGCTTGACGCCGCAGGCGCGGACGATGGCGTTTTCGCAGCGGTGGAGATCGGCGAGGATTTCCGCGTCGGGGAGTTTGCTGAGCAGGCGGTGGGTGTTCGAGTGGTTGCCAATTTCATGCCCCTCCGCGACCGTGCGGCGGACGACGGCAGGGTAGAGATCGACGCTTTGGCCGATGACGTAGAAAGTGGCCTTGATGTTGCGCTCGCGGAGCATGTCGAGCAGGCGCGGGGTGTTCTGCGGTTGTGGGCCATCGTCGAAGGTCATGGCGATGTAGTTGCCGGAGACGAGGACACGGGAAAACGAGATGCCTGAGCTTTTGGAGAAATTGTTGCTCAGGTGCAGGTCTGGATTGCGGGGGACCGGACCCTTGATCGAGGGCGTGCGGTAAGCGGTGTTAGACGGCGTTTTCACCGGAGCCGAAGCGGCTCGGGCGGCGGTAGCGGGCTTCAACGGATCCGCCGCCGCGCAACTGGACAAGGTGGCAGCCAGCAGCATGAAGCCGCGGCGGGAAAGTCTCAGCGGGTTTTCCTGATCGGCGGAACCGGTGGTCTTGAGGAAATTGTGGCCGAGGGTGTGAAGGGGGTTTTCCATAAAGGGGGGAGGTGCGGTGAAGTTGCGGAGAAACTACGGCATTCACGTTTCATGTCACGCCTCGTTTTTCGAGTGGCGTGGGTTTCCTTGGGACTATTGCGAAACGCGCGATCTGCTAGTCGCTCACCCGCGGGCGAGATGGCCGGTTCGTCGCGGCCCGCCAGACGATGCCCAGGCCGCCGATGACGAACAAGCCGGGAAACCAGATCGCGTAGCCGGGCGCGAGGGAATCCGGCTTGAGAATGGCGAAGGCAGGGTTAGCGGGATCGACGTGGCAGACGGTGGATTTGCCGACGGGAAATTCCGCCACCCGGGATTCCACCAACTCGCGGCTCGAGGATGAAGGGTTGTCGCGCCAGGTCAGATGATTGCTGGTGTGGGCCACGCCCTGCCACTCGTAGCCATAGTTCAGAAGCTGGCGAAACTCCATGCCCGAGATTTCATCATGTTTGAATTCCGCAACCTCCGAAACCAGGATCACGCAGGGAGTTTTAGGCCATGCCCGCATTTCCCATGCCCGTTGGAAACTCCGCGCCATCAGCCAGACAAACACCCCGCCAAGCATCGCCAGCACCATGCCTAGCACGATCAGAAACCAACGCCCGGCGGCATTTGTGTGAGTGGATGCTGTCATGGCGATAGCTATTCCCCAAGGACGGGCGATCTGTCATGTGAAATTATTCGCTGCCCTTTCCTGTTTGCTGGTGTTTAGTCTGCGCCATGCGCCGTCACCATCTGCTATTGCTGCTCGGTTTCGCGATGATCGTGTTACTGGGTTACTGGCTGGCGGCGACAGCGACCAAGCTGCCGCCGGGCCAAGAAACCAAGGCCAAGCCACCCAGTCCGCCGAAACGAACGGTGATCGTTGACGAGCCGGCACCCAAGTTCCGCCGCGAAGAACGCGGCCCCGCATACCGCCGCGATGACGACGCGCTGAAAAACGGCGCGCTGGCGGGTCAGCGGATTCTCGTCTTCAAAGACCAATCCGCCTTGGAAAATTTTCTCAAACGCGCGGGCGACCGGCTACACCTGCTAGGCCGGCTCGATAAGCTCCACGCCCTGCGGATCGGATTTCTCAACCCGGATGATCTCGCCTCCCTGCTCAATGGCGACGAGCAGTCCTCGTACGTTTTCCCCGTGGACACCCCGCCCGCGACGAATGGGAAGGCCCAGGCGGGAGCCGTGGCTTTGGGCGCGGGCCTGCTCGATTGGCTCGGCGTCACGGCGGACAATTCAGCATGGGGAAAAGGCGTCCTCGTCGCCATTCTCGACACCGGCGTGGCTGCCAGCTCGGCGTTTTCCAGCAGAATTTCCACGCTCAATCTAGTCCCACTGCCGACGGATCTATCCAAGCAGGACGGCCACGGCACGGCGGTGGCATCCATGATCATCGGTCAAAACTCGTTCACCCCCGGCGTCGCACCCGGCGCTGACATTTACTCGATCCGCATCGCCAACGATCTCGGCCAGTCGGATAGTTTCCTCTTAGCGCAAGGCATTATCGCGGCGGTCGATGCGAGGGCGCAACTGATCAACATCTCCATGGGCAGTGTCGGCGACAGCCCTTTGGTGCAGAATGCCATCGCCTACGCGCAGGCTGCTGGCTCACTCATCGTGGCGGCGGCTGGCAACAACGGCACCGATCAAGTTTCCTATCCCGCCGCGAACACCGGGGTCATCGCGGTAGGCGCGGTGGATGCCATGGGAAATCACCTCGATTTCTCAAACACCGGCAACCAAGTCGCCATCTCCGCCCCAGGCTTCGGGGTCAATGCCGCATGGACCGGCGACCAAGCCGCCAGCGTCAGCGGCACCTCGTTCAGCAGCCCCATCGTGGTCGGCTCGCTCGCTGCGCTGATGAGCCAAGCGGGCGGGAAGACGCTCACCGCCGCGCAAGCCGAAACGCTGCTATTTTCCTACCTCAACGATGGCGGCGCGGCGGGCCCGGATCCACAATTGGGCGCGGGCATGCCGGATCTGGGACGCGCCCTAGCTGGCAATACCCCCGGTATCTACGACGCCGCCCTGGCCTCCCAACAGATCATCCCGCCGGATGCGAGCCACCCGAACGGCCAGATCGCAGTCCTCGTCCAAAACCGTGGGACGGAAACTTTGATCAACACCGATGTCCGCATCTCCACGCCCTACGGCATCGTCAATTCCAACATCACCTCGCTCGCCGCCAATGCCGTCCAAACCATCCTCGTCCCGCTCAACGGCTCCTCCCCGGACGGCATGAACATCAGCTCCCAAGTCATCCTCGCCAATGGCCGCACCGATGCGAAGCCCGCTAACGACAGCCGCGTTGTCACCTATGTTCCGGCTGGCGCTAAATAGTCTCTGCCTCCTGCTCTGCGGGACCGCGCTGGCGGAACCCGCCAACCGCGAGGCTCCCAATCCCACCGCCGTCGCCGCCAACCAACTCGTCGTCGCCGGTAACGCCTGTGGCCCCGCCGCCTTGCTCAATGCCTTCCGCTTCGGCAATCCAGACTGGCAGCGCGCCGCCAACGCCCTTCCCGGCGACACCGACAAACAACGGATCACCGCCATCATCCGCGACTACGGCATGAGGCCCTCGACCCACCTAACCGACCGCCCACGCTGGTCCCGCAAAGGCGTGAATCTCGCCGACCTAGCAGACATCGCCAACGAAATGACCCGTGGCCATTTCCTACCCGTCATCAGCCAAGAAGTCCTCTTCGCCAAGCCCGGCGAATCCGGGGAAAACCTCCTCCAGCGCGTCCACCAATATTTCGAAACCTCTTTAACCAAAGGACTGCCCCCCGTCATCAGTCTCCGCCGCTACATCCACCGCGCTGCGCAGTGGCAGGTGCTCGACGCCCATTTCGTCACCCTCACCGCCATCCCCCGGCATCTGGAAAAAGGCGCGGTTTCCTTCCCCGTCACCTATCTCGATCCCTGGGGCGGCAAAGTCGATCACGGCACCATCGCCATTCCCATCCACCCCATCCTCGCCGACACACCCGCCGCCTCGCCCTGTCTGGAGGCCGTTTTCCCGCAGTCTTCGGTCGGAAAAAAACTCGTCCACCCCGGCGAGTCCGGCGGACTCACCGTCGCCGCCGTCCTCGGCAGATGGTGAGCGCCCACCCATCACAAAAAAAAGGAGCCCAGCAAGTGCCGAACTCCGGTTGGAGGGATCAAGGGCGCGGCCCGGCCCTACGTGAATTCATTTGGATTCGGCGAAGAAGATGCTCAAAACAACTAGAATGACCATGGCGCATATCATTGTCTTAAAGGCAAACCCCGAGATTTTTGAGTGGCGATCTGCTCGGTGAGTAAGTTCTGCGTCCCCAGCTTCAGAATATCCCCGTGACTTCATCCACTTCTGCGTTCTGAGCTGCTGAGCGATTGATCCATGAAGGATTCCTGGAAAATGCTCTTTTGCGATACTCGGGTGTGATCGCCGAACATAGAGCGAGAATCGAAGGCTGCCAACGACGCCGATGAGCCAAGATAAGAAGAAAATGAGCGCTGCTAGTGCGATAATGGTGTCTCTCATATTTCTGCGAACGTTTGCTGCGATGGCAGACGCATGGTTGGTTCGAGTTAGTGAGGTGGCTGAGGAGCTTCTGGCGTCTTGCCATCCGCGGGTTGTTCGACTTTCTTCAGTTCCGTCAGAAGCCTCTCGGCCTTCTCTTTGGAGTCAATAGTAAGTGCGAACTGCCCGTTGTCGATTGTGCCAAA
>CANBTO010000291.1 GCA_947372405.1 Verrucomicrobiaceae bacterium | reverse complement strand
GAGGCCTTCGTGGAAGTTAGACAAGCCGTCGATGAGGCCCGGAAAGCCAACCCAAAGGCCAAGAGGGTCCGGATCCAGTGCTATTTCATTGTCAACGGCCAGGATGTAAGCCGCTCCGATCAGGCCAAGGTGGATGAGATCCGAAACATCTATGCCCAGGACCGCCAGACCTACGGATTCACTTTCGAGACCTACGGTATTCAGAAAATATACGATCTCATTTCCCAAGGGCGTGTGCCGATTGCCAGTGAAACCATCGAAATGCTCACCGATCGGAGTCCGGAGCCGTTCCTGCTGCACGACATCGGCAAGAACCCGAATGGCATGCCGCTTAAAGTCGCGGTCGGTTTCGTTAACGTCAATCAGTTCACCCGCCTGGTAGATCGCTACAGCAACAACGAGTTGTTCGAGATGAACGTCCGCTATTTCCTTGGGGCAGGTCGCGAGGTGAACCGGCGGATCATCGAGACCATCACAAGCAACCAAAGCCCGTGGTTCGGCTTTATGAACAACGGCGTGAGCATCACGGCAGACAAGGTCGTGGTGGATCGCCCGTCCAGTGGCGGAAAAATGCGTATCCACTTGGAGAACCCACAGATCATCAACGGCTGTCAGACGGTGAACGCCCTGTATCACGCCAAATACAGCAAGGATCTCAAAGACCGCTTCCAAGGCAACTCATCCGTGATGGTCCGTATTTACGAAATCGACAAGGAGAACCGCACCTTCCTTGATGCACTGATCATCGCCACTAATTCCCAAAACGCGATTCGTCCCCAGGATCTGCTGTCCAACGATCCTATCCAGAAGGTTCTCCAGCGCACCATGGGTTCCTACGGAGTCGGATATGAGCGCAAAGCCGGTGAGGATCTACCTGTCCGGCTTGGACATAAATCCATACTCTCCAAAGAAGATGCCGCCGCCGCCTACATCGGCATCATCGAAGGTATGCCATCGAAGTTGAGAAACTCATTAAGCCGTCGGGAATTCTTCAGCCGTGGCGACGACTATTACCGCGTCTTTGCTCTGATTGAACCGGAGAACGACGAAAAGCCGGAGGATGCCGCCAAACGAATCGGAGAGGAAATCGAACTCGACGCAACAGGCCGTCGGCGCTGTTTGGAAATCTTGATCGCATGGCTGCTGCGTGAGGAATGCGGAAAGCGCATCGCCGCCGAGACCGACAAAAAGAAAAAGGGTGCGCTTCGGAAGGCGACCTATTTTTTAGGCTGGCTCATCAAACTGGCGGTTCAGGACAAGATCGTGGCCCTGTTGGACAAACATCAACAAGATTCAGCCAATCCATCTGTCAAGGAAGCGTTCGAACAACTTGCCCAACGCGCATCCACCGCGTGGTTTGATAAGTCCGTTGAACAATTCCACAAGTCCCAAAAAGCCTTCATCAAACAGCACGGAGGCAACGAGGACTCAACCCTCAAGAACACCAAGTTCGTGGAACTTCTGGCAGATAACTGGCCGGATAAACAATAATTTTCCTTACGACAGATTGATCACCGGACAAGTTTTCAATCAGTATCACAGTGACGGCACTCCTCGAAAAAACGGGCCGCGAGTTTGAGTCGCGGCCTAATGCACATACCACACGTGGTGATCCTGACGAAAATCAATTAAACGCTCGGGATCCTTCCCGCAATAACTTTAATGCACATTTTAATCCCACCGAAATGACACCCCGCCACTGGCTGATCAAGTTTGCACCGCACTGCTCATTTTTCGCGTCGCCTCTCATCCGCCAGCCAAGGCTTGCCGTGATGCCCATCAACTCCGAAGAGGCGGAGTGGATTATCGGTCAAATCGAACTTGATCAGACTACCACGGCAAAAATCACCCCATGACCTTCAACTCGCCGGAATACTTTCTTTTGCTTCCCGCAATGATGCTGGCCGGATGGTTCTGGCGCGGCCTGAAACTCCATTCGCCGCTGCGGGCCGCCATCCTCCTGCTCGCGGTGCTGGCTGTCACCGGGCCGGTCATCCGCAGCCAGCGGAACTCGCTGGACCTTTATGTTTTGTTAGACCGCTCGGAATCCACGGAGGACCTGATCGACAAGAACCTTCCCGAATGGCAGCGCCTGCTGGAGAAATCCAAACCAAGCCGCAACGACACGCTGCATTTCATCAACTTCGCCGCGGAAGTCGCCGAGATGGGAGCGGACGGATCGTCGTTCACCGGATCGCGCAAGCTCACGCGCAGCGGGCTCGCCCTCTCGTCGATCGCCGCGCAGGTGGATGAGAAGCGCCCGTCGCGGGTGCTGCTTTTCACCGACGGCTACGCGACCGAGCCGCTGCAGGAAGCGGCGGCGCAACTCCAGGCGCGGGGCGTCCCGCTGGACTTCCGACTGGTCCGCGACGAGAAGGAAAACGATTTCCGCATCAGCCGCATGGACTTCCCGGAGCGGGTGCAGACCGGCGAGCCGTTCCTGATCTCCCTCACGGTCCGTGGCGCTGGCGACGCGACGTTTCCGCTAGTGCTGCGCCGCAACGGACAGACTCTAACGGAATCCGACGTGAAGCTTGTCAAGGGCCTTGCCACGGTCGAGTTCACAGACCGGATCACGCGTGCTGGCGGCTATGAATACCAGGCGGAGATCCGCCCTGAAAACGACGCGCATCCGGGCAACAACAAGGCCTCGCGATGGATCGAGATCACCGGCGGCCCGCGCCTGATCCTCGCGACGCGCTATCAGGACGATCCGCTGGCCAAGGCTCTGTCAGCTTTGGATTTCACCGTGGAAACCATCAACGATCCGTCCAAACTCCTGCCCGGTCTTCTAAGCGGAGCTCGGGCCGTGGTGATCAACAACGTGCCGGCCCACGAGGTTCCGTCGGATTTCCTCAAATCGCTCGATTTCTTCGTCCGCGAGCAGGGCGGCGGGCTGATGATGGCGGGCGGCGACCGTTCGTTCGGCTCCGGCGGGTATTTCCAATCCCCCATCGACGCGCTGCTGCCGGTCTCGATGGAGTTGAAATCCGAACACCGCAAGCTCTCCGTCGCGCTGGCCATCGTCATGGACCGCTCGGGCTCGATGTCCGTCGGCATCGCGGGCGGAAAAACCAAGATGGACATGGCGGACTCCGGCGCGGCGGATGCGATCAATCTGTTAGGCCCGATGGACCAGGTTTCGGTCATCGCGGTGGACAGCGCGCCGACCACCATCGTTCCGCTCAGCCGGATCGAAAACAAACGCAATGACATGACCGACCGGGTCCGCAAGATCAGGTCCTCGGGCGGTGGCATCTTCGTTTATGAAGCCCTCAAGGCCGGCTGGGAACAGTTGCAGAAATCCCCCGCCGGCACGCGCCATCTCATCCTGTTTTCCGACGCGCAGGACTCCGAGGAACCCGGCGACTACAAGCCCCTTGTGCAGAAAATGGTGGATGGTGGCTGCACGATTTCGGTCATCGGCCTCGGCACCGACAAGGACTGCGATTCCGCGCTGCTGGAAGACATCGCGAAACGCGGCAACGGGCGGGTGTTCTTCTCCAACAACCCCTTGGACATTCCCAAGATCTTCGCGCAGGAGACCGTGACCATCGCTCGCTCCGCCTTCATCAAGGATCCGGTAGGCACACAGGCCACGGGACGCTGGGCGGAGATTTCGCCAAAGCCCTTCGAATGGATGAAAGAGGTGGACGGCTACAACCTTTCCTACGCCCGTGATGACGCGACGGTTTCCCTTGTCTCCACCGACGAATACCACGCACCACTGGTGGCTCATGCGAGACGCGGCCTCGGAAGGAGCGCGGCGGTTTCATTTCCGCTCGGCGGCGAACATTCTGAGAGTGTTAGAAAATGGGAAGGCTACGGTGATTTCCTCCAAACCATGGGACGCTTCCTGATGGGCAGCGAAACGCCGCCCGGAATCGCGCTCAGACACCGTCTGGAAGGCACGCGTCTCACACTCGACCTGCTTTATGATACTGAAAGCTGGTCGCGCAAACTCGCATCCATGCCGCCGAGAATCCGTCTGATGGACGATACCGAAGGGGCCGCTTACGACGTACCCTGGCGGCGCATCGCTCCCGGTCACTTTTCCGTTTCACACGATCTCAACGAAGGCGGAGTTGTCCGTGGTGCGGTTCAAGTGGGCGAGCACGCGCTGCCGTTCGGTCCGATCGGTGTGGGCTCCGCGGTGGAGTGGGCCTTCGAGCCCGAGCGACCGGCCGAACTGCGCGCCATCTCCAACCAGACCGGCGGACGTGAACTCCTCGATCTGTCCAAAGCATGGCTGCGCCCGCCATTCATCGCGGAGACGCCGCTCACGCTGCCTCTTGGGATCACGCTGCTGGCTCTTGTTTTGTTAGAAGCGCTTGCCACCCGGACGGATTGGAAGCTACCCCGCTTCGCCACACCGCGGCGGACCCCGAAGGTGGCGAGTCCGCCTCGTGCCAAACGGGTGGCTCAAGCAATGGTCGAACCAAGCGTCGCCACCGTGAAGGAGGAACCGCAGCCGAAAACGACGGAACCACCTGTGGAAACCGCGCGTGAGTCCAGGTTCAACCGTGCGAAGAATCGCAAGTGACCCGACTCATTTGACCTGGACCGAGATCCGGCGGGTGAGTGATTGTCCGTCGAGATCTGTGGCCTTCACCTGGATGTGCGTGGAACCTGCGGCGATTCCAGTGATGACAACATCGGTTCCGGTGAGCTTCGCTTTAGCAACCGCATCGTTCTCGGAAGTCACCTTGTAGCGAAGAAGCGGCACCTTGGTGACTGATTTGATCGTCACCAGTTGAGCCGGATCAAGTGTTGCGGGTGCGGTGGCCGCATTGACAGGCACATCGCTCAGTGACCTGCTGGCTCCGTCGATGGTGAGCGTGTAGTTGCCCACCGGCAGGGCGTTGATCGGGTTGACCACAGCGATTCCGTTGCCCGCGACGCGGCCGAAGACGGTGAAGCCGCCGTTCTGATAGTCGAGGTTTGACGCGTTGGAATCGCTGACGTTCACAAAATACTCGCAGGTCGCGCTATTGGGATCACCACCCAGTTTCGCCATGGCCAGGGTCCCCTTGACATTGGAGATGCCTGGCTCGTTCTTGACCGGCGTGGACGGAACGACAGCCCTGTAGCCGTGCGCGGTGTCGTAACGGTAGCCGCCCGTCTGGACGACGAAATCCGCCAACGAGCGGTGGAAAAACGTGTTCACATATTTGCCGTGGTCCGCATAGCTGAGGAAATTCGCCACCGTGAGCGGAGTGGCAAGCGGATAGAGGATGATGTCGAAGTCCCCCATCGTCGTGGAAACGTGGCGGGCCTCCCTGGTATCGGGATCGGCGAATTTACCGTCGATCGACGTGGTGGAGTTCGCGCCGGGAGCGACATGCACGACATCGAGCGGTCCATTGATGACAGGAGGTGCCGGCGGGCGGATGATTCTCAGCACGAGTTGGCTGGAAAGCACGGTTCCGCTGGCATAGGTCGCCTTCAAGCCGATCTTGCGCACGCCCTCGGACTTGGTGGTGCCGGTGATCTTTCGAGTCGCGGAGTTGTAAGTGAGGCCGGAAGGCAGGCCGGACACATCGAGCGAGGTGACCTTGTCCGGGTGGGAAACAACCACATGATAGTAGAACGAAGTGTTCCAGAAAATCGGGGGATTCAGATCGCTGCTGAAGCCGTCCTTGGTGGTCAGGTGAACTGTTTGCGCATAAGAGGAATAAATGTTCGAGAAAGGGTCGTAGGCCCTGACTCTGAAATCATAAGAGCCCCCCGGGCGCAGTCCGGTGGCGGTGTATTCCGTGGCGTTGGCGCCAAGGTTTCCAAGAGTCTTGAAATCCGCCGCCGCGCCATCGCGCATCTGGATTTCGTATCCGTTCTCACGGCCGGAAACATCTTTCCACGAAAGGTGCACCGAAGAATCATCGATCACCTCACCCACGAAGTTGATCGGCTTGGCGAGAGAGCCTGTAGTCACGGTCACGATATTGGTGAAATCCGTATAGACCGTGGCGGTATCCACGATGCGGTATCCGCGGATACGGAACTTGTATTCGGTGTTGAAATCGAAATTGGGAATCACGCCCGAGGAAGTTGAGTTAGGATCAGCCGTACCGAGCACGGTGAAATCAGCGGTGCCAGTCTTCCACTGGATTTCGTAACCGGCTTCCAGGGAGGAGTTGTCCTTCCACTTCATCGAAATCCCTCCGTCACTTTCAGCCTTGGCGACGAGATTGGTGGGAGCCTGGAATGCCTTGGTGGTGGCGGTGGCTTCGTTGCTGTATTTGCTGAATATCGTGGCGGTGGCGGTGCCCTTGAAAGCCCGGGTTCTGAACGAATAGGTGGTCGTGGGGGCCAAACCATCGATCGGAAGGTGGAAGCTGGTCCCGGGACTGGTGTTGTTGAACAACTGCCAATCACCATTCCCTACCTTGACCTCCACCTGATATCCGCTTTCGGTGGTGGAATTGTCATCCCAGTCCAAGCCGATGGCTCCATCGTCAAGGGTGGTGGCCCGCATGTTCGTCGGCGCGCCAAATGTGGCTGGCCCGAGAGCTACCACCGTGACGGTTGAGGTGGGATCGGAAATGCTGGGGACATTTGGAGGATCCGTAAGTCCTTTGTAAGCCGCCA
>CANBTO010000290.1 GCA_947372405.1 Verrucomicrobiaceae bacterium | reverse complement strand
CGGGCCAATCGCGTCGATTAGAAAAATGTCCATGGTAGCTTGCGGAAAGTTCTCCGTCTGGGATTGCTCTGCCACTAGAACTCTTCGCTGTCGAGTTCGTCACCAAGTTTTTTCATTTCGGAGCTGGGTAATCTGAGCCTCAAGGACCTGCCAAGTACTAGCGATGTTCAAGCGTTCACGAGGACAGCTCGCTAAGTAATCCGTGTGGTTTCGGACAAAGGCTACGAGCTCGCAAATTTGTTCGAGAATTGGACTTAGCGGTTTCAAGTCTCTTTGCAGAAGCTGACTGCAAAATCCACCTGCGATGACAGCGGCGTAAGAATCGTCGTCATCATTCGGTTCGTCACTCGCTCGAAATTCTCGAAGGTAGCGGTCGATTACCGGGAAATAGTATGCAAACGCCGCACCGCCCATGAACATGAAGTCCTCCTGGTAGCAAAGCGGGTGCGAGATGAACTTCGTAAAGGCATCGTCGATCGAAAGACCACCGAATTCATCCCATGCGTGGCGCGCATCGAGATCGTTTAGGTCGTCCACGCCGAAGTCCAACGCCGTCGGAATCACGGCGCTTTGAGAGGCTCGATGTGCTTGAAGAGGCGAAACAGATCGCTGTTCGAGGTGAAGATCGCGGTGGTGTCCTTGCTGAGTGATTTCTGGTAGGTATCAAGAGTCTTCGTGAACTGATAGAAATCGGCGGCCTGCGGGCTGGAGTTATAAGCATTGGCGTAGATGGCCGTGGCATCCGCGTCCGCCTTGCCCTTAATTTCTTGTTCGCGGCGGTAAGCGCCGGACTCGATGGTCAGAAGGTCACGCTCCTTGCGACCGAGGATTTTCGCGGCCTCACCAGCGCCCTCGGAACGGAAACGGTCGGCGATTTGCTGGCGCTCGGAGGACATACGCGCGTAGATCTTCTCGATGACGCCCGCCTTGTAGTTGATGCGCTTGAAGCGGACGTCTAGCAGTTCAATACCAAGATCGTGGACTTTCGGTTGCGCGGCGGCGAGGATCTGCTCGGTGAGAACTCCGCGGCCGTAGCGGATGGTGGGAAGAGTGCCGAGAGTGGTGTTGTCTCCCGTCAACGTCTCGTCACGGTCAGGAGTGCGGTCTTTCTCACTTCGGATCACCTCAATCAGATCGTGTTTAGCGATAATGTCGAGCGTGGCGCTGCCGAGGATATTGTTGAGGCGGGAGATCGCGGTGCGTTCGTCGCGGAGTGTCTCATAGTAGGTCTTGGGATTAGTGACGCGCCAGCGGGCGAAATTGTCCACGGTGATGTAGAGCTTATCACGAGTGGGCATGTCAGTAGGAGGTCCGTCCCATTCCAGAATGCGCTTTTCGATGCGGTTGACCTTCTGGATGAAAGGTTTTTTGAAATGCAGACCGGCATCGTTCTTAGCGGGATCTGCATTGATTGCCTGGCCGACGGGCTTGCCAAACTCGGTGATGAAGGCTTGTTCGGTTTGATCGACCGTGTAGGCACTGCTGTAAATGATGATAACCGCCATGAAGACGACGGCGGTAATGACTAAGGAGGTGAGTTTCATAATGTTAGAGCGGGAAATGCCGGGTTCACTTGAGGTTCATGAGCGGAAGAAATTGCTTGGCGTCCTCGTCGATGATGATTTTAGAGCCGAGCTGGGGCAGCACCTCGTTCATGGTTTCCAGATAGAGACGTTGTTTGGTGATTGCCGGGGCTTTGTCATATTGACCAAGAAGTTCTTTGAAACGAGTCACCTCACCCTCGGCCTGATTGACGCGCTGCACAGCGAAACCTTCCGCCCCGGAGATCTTCTGATCGGCGAGTCCCTTCGCCTTGGGAATGACGCGGTTGTATTCACCGTTGGCTTCATTGATCATTGTCGAGCGATCTTGCTGGGCGCGGTTCACTTCATCGAACGAACGCTGCACTGGTCCAGGCGGGTGTACGTTCATTAGCTGAATCTGCTCGGCTCTCACGCCGATGACGAGATTTTCGAGGAGACCTTTCAGGCGTTTGAGCGATTCTACTTCGATCTCATTGCGGCCAATGGTCAGGACTTCGTCCACCGTGCGATCGCCGATGACTTGGCAGAGGACGCTTTCAGTTAGATCTCGCAGGGTGGAGCCGGGCTTGTGGAAATTGAAGAGATAATGCTGGGGATCGGTGATGGTGTATTGGAGCACCCACTCGACGTTAACAGCGTTCAAGTCGCCGGTGACCATGTCACGTTCCTTGTCCGGCTCGTTGCCGATCTGGTCCGGGTTGGTGGCGTTGGGGGTGCCGAAGCCGAACTCCAATTTGAGTTGGCGGCGGATCGGCACGATGGTAGCGGTATCGATTCCGAAGGGTGCCTTAAAATGAAGACCGGGTTCGGCGGTGTATTCGTATTTTCCGAAACGCTGTACCACCGCGACGGACTCGGGGCTCACGGTAAAATACGACGAGAAAATGCCGATCAAGAAGCAGATGCCGAGCGGGAAAATGATGAGCCACTTGAGCGAAAGGGCGGGCAGTTCCAGCTTCGGTCTGACGAAGGTGATGGTGTTCTCAATGGGTGGTGGTTTCATGATGGAGAAATCGCGGTGGTCGCGCGGGTGGAGGTTCGCCCGCGAGGTTAATCAGAATCGACGGATTGGGAACGTCGAAAATTCGTCAAAGATTGTAAGCGCTTTAAAAAAGCTCCGGGATCGTCAGGTATTATAAAATTTATTCCACCTTTCCTGATGATTCGCTTTGACGAACTACGGCGATCTTCGTAGAAGCATACGTCATTGCAAACATGAAGTGTCCGCGTTGTGTCCAGCGAATCCACCGAGCTGCGGCGTCCTGCCCGCATTGCGGGTTCACGCTTGCGGATGCGGACGCCCGGTTTGGTGATGAGGATGTGAGAATCCGCAGCCTCACCGACACTGCCGGCATCCTCCGCCGTGGCGACCGCCAGCGCGTCGAGGCGGCGATGGAGAAAATCACCTGCCGTTTCCCACAACTCTTCGTGGCCATCTACACTGGCTCGCTTGGAGAAATTTCCAACATCCGCCAATTCGGTTTTTGGCTCTTGAACCGCGCTGCCTTCGAGGACGTGCCGGTGGAAAAACCGAATGAAGCCGGTATTCTCATCACCATCGATCCAGAGTCCAAAGCCGCCGGGATGGTTTTCGGTTACCTGCTAGATCCTTTTCTCGAAGAGGCGGACACCTTCGAGTGCCTGTCCCGCGCCCACGCCTATTGGTTAGAGGGCCGCTATGCGGACGGAATCCTGCGGGCCATCAACCACCTCGACAGCATCCTTTCCAAGCGCAGCCGCCAAGCCCGGCGCGATCCAGAACACTTTGAGCGCCGGATTCTCGGACCAGCCCACTTGGGCGATCTTGTCCGCCGCATTCGGGCGGGACACCGGATCGTGGCCCCCGAACAAGAATCTACGGAGGTGACACGGTGAAATTTTTCCCGCTCCTCGCCGCTTGCGGCCTCTTGATCTCTAACAGCTTCGCCCTCGACGAGCCCACGTTGCCCACCTGGCACGGCAACGAGCGGGCCGAGCTTCAGGCCAAGGGCTGGGTGCCGGGAGCCCTTCTACTCTCCGCCGATCCCGTCCCTGCCGAGCCGCTCAAAGTGGAGCAACCCAAGCCCGAGGAAATCGCCGAAGACCTCAAGCCATCTCCGGAAATCCACGAAAAATTTCTGCCAGCTTACTTTGCCGAGCGCCCCAAGAATTTCCTGATCGATCCCCAAGGCCTGCTCAGTCCCGCCGACTACCGGGACCGGCTCGGTTTCCTCAACTATCACGCCAGTGACTCCTCCATCGACCTCTTCGTTTACGTCATCGGCGGCGAGCAGGAAATTCCCAGCGCCGTCCGCGAGGAGGAAATGATCGAGCGCTTTTTCTCCGCAGGCCGCCCCGCCGCCGTCGTTTATTATTATCTCGGCGCGCCTCAGCGTTCCGTCGTTTACCTGAGTCCCTCCATCACGGATGCCGTTTCCGCCGCCGAGCAACGCCGGGCCTTGGAGAGTTCGGTCATGCAGGCTTTTGAAAAAACCAAACCCTCCGAGCAGTTCGAAAAATTCCTCGTCCAGATGTCCATCCGCATTTACTGGATGGAACGTATGCTCGCAGGCGCACCTGCTGTGGCATCCGCCGCTCCCATCGCCAACAGCAACGAGCAGGACGCGACGAAATCCGCAAAAATCCTCTGGCTCCGCAACCTCGCCATCCGCAGCGCCATCCCCACCGCTGCCATCCTCGGGGCCTTCATGACCATCTTCGGCTTCCTGCATTGGCTGCGGCTGCGCGCACGTCATCGCTTTCCCGAGTTCGAGGTGGAACCTCGGCTCGGCGGCTCTCATGCCGCCGGGATCGGTGCCGTGATTTCCTTCGCCAGCGCCGGACTGCCGCCCGCCTCGCAGCGTGATCAGGTCCCGGACTACCTCCGCCGCGCTTGAGCCGATCATGTGGAAATTTCCAATCATCTTCGCCTGCCTGCTCGTCGCCGCCTGTGCGCCCACGGGCACCCGCAACCTGCACCAAGTCGATGCCCATGTCTGGCGCTCCGCCCAGCCAGATGCCGTCGGCTTCCAGGAATTGAAAAGCGCCGGCATCCGCGAAGTGCTCAGCCTGCGCCACTGGCATTCGGATGAGAAAATCGCGCAAAACCTAACCGTCCACCGCATCCCGATGGATGCGCAAACCATCCGCGATGCTGACATGATCGCCGCCCTGCGCGTGATCACCCGGGCGAAAGGACCGGTGCTCGTCCACTGCTGGCATGGCTCCGACCGCACTGGTGCCGTCATCGCCATGTATCGGATGGTCGTCCAACACTGGCCCCGTGAAAAAGCACTAGCCGAGTTTCTAGAGCCGACTTACGGCTACCACGCGGGGACTTATCCAAACATCCGCCACTACTTGGAAACCGTGGACATCGCGGCGATCCGTCGTCAGGTCGGCGGGGATGCTGATGTTTGCGCTCCCGCATCCTCGACGCCTACCGATGTGTCGTAAGGCGAAAGCTCCCACCACCCAAGGGTTCATCTTCAAATTCGGTTTTTTCATGCTTCAATGAGTTCAGACCATTCCACCCATGCCACTTGATCTGAGAATGAACGAAATCTTTCCCATTTCCGACTTTGTCCGAAACGCGGGTGAGCATTCTGCCCGTATCCGCCGTACGAACCGCGCGGAAATCCTCACCCAGCACGGACGCCCGACCTTGGCCGTCATGCCCGCCGAGGAATATGAGCGGTTGATCGATGCTGCCGAATACCTCGATGGCATCAAAGCTGTCAGAGTGGGTCTTGAAGCGGCGGAGTCGGGACATTCGAAGCCCGCCTCCGAAGTCATCTGCGAGTGGGGAGCACTTTGACCGGGAAATGCGCCACCGCGTTGTCATCACGGATCCGACGGACAGGAACTTCCGCAACCATTTTCAATGGATCAAGAAACGCTCGCCCCAAGGTGCGCAAGCAAGGCGCGCCCGGATCATCGAAGCGGTCAAATCGCTAGAAATTGCACCGGACCGCCACCCTCTTCGCCAGAGAATCCGCGGCGTTTCCTGTGGAGATCCGCTGCTTGCTCTCGGGAAAAAAACCGCTCTGCATTCCGCATCCTCTACCAGATCAACGACGATGAGGTGAGGGTTTTGGCCATCTGGCGACCTTCCCAGGATTTGATGGATCCAGGCGATGAATCGGAAACGGCTCCGTAAAAAGAGGGAAGGGGAGTTTCGAACGATCTATTGTAACGGGCGGAACGAACGTGAATCCGTGATCAATGTCCCCACTGAGTTCATTTTTTCAAGATTTGCACCCCGGCCCCATTTCTGCGAGGACTGCCCCAGCCACATTACCCATGAACCATCAACCATCAAAATACGGAAAGCGGCACAACTGGACCCGTTGGCAAATCGCCAAGCTCGGAACGATCTCAGATGCCGCACTCTCCAGAAGACTCGACTTAAGTATCGGCACCGTTTTCAAAAAGCGCCAAAAACTCGGCATCCCCGCTTCGCGTCCTCCCAAGACCATCCATTGGACCGCTGACTTAATCGCCTCGCTAGGCAAGATTCCCGATAAAGAAGTCGCCAGAATCTACGACATGAACGTCCTCTCCGTTCGTAAAAAGCGGGTCGCCCGCGGCATCCGATGCTACGCCCGCAAATCCAAAACCTGGCACTACTGGACGAAAAAGGAAATCGCCCTCCTCGGCAAGATGCCGGACGGCGATGTCGCCCTTAGAACCGGAATCAACAAAGCCTCCGTCTATTGGAAACGCTGCAAACTCAACATCCCGTCCTTCACCCAAAAGCGCCCGAAAAAACTTCTCACCGACTGGACCCGCAAGGAGATCGCCGTCCTCGGCAAAATGACCGACGCCGCAGCCGCAGCTTCCCTCGACCTCGCGCACTCCGCCGTCCGCAAAAAACGCATTTCCCTCGGCATCCCACCCTTCGGCCGATCCTCACCCCATTGAAAGCCCTGTATTCGCTTGTTCCATTCCTCCCGCCCTGATAGATCGGCAGGGTGAGCTTTGAGAATGATGGGTATTACGAGGATGAGCCGGAAGACGGCCCATTTTTGAGCGCGGAGGTGATGCGCAGCGGCTCTCCGGAAGAAATACGCACGGCATCC
>CANBTO010000289.1 GCA_947372405.1 Verrucomicrobiaceae bacterium | reverse complement strand
AGCTGGACGAAGCGGGTGAAGTCCTGATACCAAGGAGCCGACGTGAGTGCGTTATCTTTTTTTCATATGCGTAAACAGGATGAACGCTCACGTCATCCCTTTCAACGCCGAAACAAGGAGTCGCCGCGCAGCGGCTCTGTTCAACAAGTCGCGACAGACCGAATCCTACCAGCATCGACAGTCTCAGTCCCGACAAGCAATGAGCTACTTCCCTGCGTTGGCGTGGGCGGTGAAGTCCTTGAGCGATACCAGTTCCGGCGCTTCCTTGCTGCCTTCGATGTCGGAGATGCTTTTGCGCAATAGTTTCAGCTCGTTGCTTGGCTCTCCGTCTCTCCCTTTCGCGGCGAGTTCACGCTCAAGCTCTTTCAGTCGTGGCAGGACTTCGACGGCGTTTTTGCCGTAGCGTGCCAGATATTCCATACGCTTCTGCAAATCCATGCCCCAGCGCCATTCGATGGAGGAAACGCAGAGGAACATGCCTTCGCGGATGTGGTGGCGCGAGAGCAGGTCCAAGCCTGCCTGACGGATGTCGTCGCCCCACATCTCGTTGGTGGGGGCGAGGGTTTCGATGTCGCTGATGATGGTGGGCAGGAGAGCCGCAAGATCGTGGTCGTCGAGTTTGCCGAGCGCGGGAATGATGGAGGCACGGACGACGCTGTCGTCGTTTTGCAGGAAGGATTTCATGACCGCGTCGAGCTGTTTGCGGTCCACGCCATCAAGGGAGCCAGAGAGGAGGCTGCGCGGCTCGCTGTTTCCGGGATAGGGGGAAAACAAGGCCCGCGAGGTGGCGCGTTGGTTCATGCGGCGCGGGTCACCGGGTGTGGTATGGAGGGACATCGCGAAGAGGTCGCTGGTGCTCTCCTTGTCACCCAGGCGTGTGAGGGCTTCCGCGGCGAGACATTGGAGCCACGGGTCCGGGTCTTTAAGGGCTGCGCGCAGGCGCGGCAAGGCGGATGCGGCACCTTTGCCGAGACGTCCGAGGCATTCCACGGCGCCGTAGCGGGCGTAGCGGTCCTTGGCATCGAGCATCGCGAGCAGCGAGGGCGCGAAGTCGCCGCCGCGCTTGCCGATGGCCTCCGCCGAATGATAGCGCATGGCGGGCGACCAACTCTTCAGTCCCTCGAGAAGCTCCTCGTCGTGTCTTTTGAAGTAGCCGTTTCGCTCCCCTTCCGGGTAACGGTCCCGACCGGCGACGATGACGTTTTTCACGGCTTCGGCATTCAGCGTGGGGGCGGCGGATGCTTTTCTGCCGAGAATGCAGAGGCTTTTCTGATAGAGACCGAACGAGAGCAGATAGCCGCCGGTGAGATCCCACTGGGTGTAGTTGTCGTTCTCGTCACCGGCTTCGATTTTCTGATAGACAAAGCCGCCCTTCCAGTTCCGGCAGAGGTCGTAATACCAGCTTTGTTCCTTGAGGTAGGCGCCTGTGGCGAGCGGTCCGCTGCGCGCCGCACCGGGGATGGCCCAGAGCATGTTCCAGAAATTTCCGCAGTGGCCGTGCTCCCGCTCGTCATAGGCGGCGGTGGCCATCCATGAGAAGAACGAGGTGGCTTCGTGGTCGCCGAGCACGTCGAACAAAACGGCCGCGCAGGAAGATTTGCCGTTGTCTTCATGTGAATTCCCCCAGGGCGGATGGTCGCCGTAGGGGATGGCTCCCTTGTCCGCGAAGTAGCGGAGGAATGCCACCGACTTGTCGATGGCCTTGTCCAGCGCCGGATCACTGACGCCGGCCTGGCGCGCCAGCACGAGCGAGAGGGTCATGGGCAATCCGATCTGGTTCATGCCGCCGTAGCCTTCCGAGTGGCCGTTGGGCAGAGAGGGCGCGTGCCCCCACATGCCGTTCATGCACTGCGCCTTCACCGCCGCCATGGTGGTGCGTTTCAACTCGGGTAGGATCGACTTGTCACCGGTGGCGAGGATGTATTCGCTGAGGAAGAGATCGCCGTAGGCATAATACCAGTTCCAGGTGTCCGGGCGTAGGGAATCGGCGACTTTCCGCGCATAGGCCGCGAGCACGGGATGGTAAGCCTTGTTTCCGCTGGCCAGCAGCGCGAGCGCGTTGAGATCGTCGGGGATGTCGGAATTTTTCAATCCGTTTTCCGCGATCAAACGGCAGCCTTGCTCGAAGATCCTGCGCGACTTCGGGCAGTCATAAGGAGCGGTGCCGCTATAGGCGCCGAGCGCTTGGAGTTTGACTTCCACATTCGCCGTCTGTCCGTCGCGCCAGCGGATCAAGGAAAGGGTCCCGGTATTCTCCTCGGCAGCGGTGATCGCATGGCCGAAGCTCCTGCGCGCGTCGTCCGTGAACGGTTTGCCCGCCACGCCGAGCACCACGTCGTTGACCTTCAAAACGCCGTCGGCCGGCGAACCGGCATCCACTGCGGTGATCAGGATCTGGCGCGATGCAGCGGTGAGATCCTCGTGGCGGAAATACATCCAGCCGCGCGCACCGGTCGAGCCTAACAGCCAATCGTGCGATTTGTCCGGCCTGCCGCCCGTGGTGAAATCCGGGATCGGCGGGCTGCTGTCGGCTGCGGTTGTGAAACCGGACAAGCAAAGCGCGAGGAGAATGCCGAGAGAGTGAATTTTGGGATGTTGCATGAGGGAGTTCTTTCCAGACAAGATCACGATAGCCAAACCGGATTCGTCTGGAAGTTGAAAATGCCGCGGGCCGCTGCTGGTTGCGATTTTCCAGCGCACCCGCCTGAATCCTGCTGCAACGGGACGTCCACCGCGGAGGCGTCGTTTCATTTCGACAGCCGTCGGCGCGCCCGGAGTTCGCGCAGCCCATGAAGGGATTCTCATCGATGTGCCCGTAGCCGCAACTGGTGTGAAGGGGTCAGAAATCCGCGCCAGGGTTCCTCCCATCCGGCACCCTGTGAAGCCGCTCCATGCGCGTTCCAAACTGTTGAGGCGGAACCTGCGGCGGTCATGCAGTGGCTTCATTTCGCCCGCCTTGAAACAAAGATTTCCGGCCAAGCTCCGGAACTCCGTACCATGCAGGAATCCCACACCTGCGAAGCAACGCCGCGATCCCTCTGATTCGCCATTCATCCGAAAATGGAATTTCCCGCCTTGCCTGGGCTGACCAAAATCATAGTCTGCTTCGGTGAAGCAATAGCGCTTTTCTCCAAGAATATGTCAAAGCATACTCGACGCTCGATTGAGCACAGCTTCCGTTGCAAAGTATGGTTTTGTTTCTTTCTCGTATGTGCCGCGGTGTTTTTCTTTCCTCCATGGATCATTTCCGAAAAGAGGCGCCTGGCGCCATTCGGAGCGCATTGGTTGACCGATTGGGAATTCCACTTCTTGGCTTATCAGCCACCCTCTGGCTGGGAGGAAATCCGTGCCTATGGTCCAAATGGCTGCGAGGAGATTCATCACTCATTCCCGATGTATCGCCACCTGGACTACCACATGCTTGGCATTGAATTCGTCAGCCTTGGTGTGATTGCCCTGATTCTTCGAAAATCAAATGCCAGCAGAACAAACCTATAATCACTCGAATCCATTCAAATGAACTCCTTCATAACCCGCGCACTGATCGTTTTGTCTGGAGCCTTGGCGCAATTCGCACAAGGAGCGGATGACGAAAACCTCGTGGAAACCATCAAATTCCATGCGGCGGAGATCAGAAAGTCTCTCGCAGTTGAGAAATGGAAAGTGCGGGCGAATTCCGACTCGATTGTGATCGAATCGAAATTCAATGTCGGAATTCAGCCTCGCATCAATCCGTCCATCGGGCAGAAACCGACACCGACAGCTTATCGGATTGAACTCCAATTCAAGCCGGCGCTCTCCAAGGACGAATACGTCAAGCTGGCGAAAGAGCGGGTGGAGTATGCCGCGGCGTTGAATTATGGAACAAAGACAATTGATGAACATGAACACGCGGCAAGATTCCTCAAGGAGCATCCCCTGCCGCTTGCTGAAGTGATGGACGAAGGGGGGAAATCCTATTCCGTTTACGCCAACACCACGGATTCGGTTTTTATTTCGATTCTGCCGGGCGAGAAGTACGCCGAGGTGAAAGGCGCGGAAGCCCTCGTGGAATCCATTTTCTGGCCGAATGCCCGATAGCAAACGCACACGTATTCGCAGGTTGTATTCCTTACTGCGGCAGGATGCCCAAATCATGATGAGGGAACAAACCTTGAGTCATGCAAAACGCCTCTACCGCTACCCGCTCAGTGGTCTTCCCCAGACGCGGATGAAGTAGGTCCTGCACCCTTCGCAGACGTAGATGGCCTCGGTGTTGCCGGGTTTCGGCGCGCTGTTCCAGTATTTCTTCATCGGCCGGCCGCAGGAACTGATGGGAACGCTCTTGAACATCCACACGAGGCTGGCGGCGACGATGATGAATCCCGCCATGACCAAGATGAAAACCCAGTTCGCCGAAATCTTGTGCATCGCGCTGGCAATCGGCGCGCCGAAAACCAGCAGGACGCCCACGAGACTCGGGAGCCGGAACCGGCGCTCAAAGCGTTTCCATGCCTCACGATCCTCGCGATAGCCGACCAAAGTGGCGGGATCCAGGCGCGGGAGATCAAAAAATTTCATTATTCATTTCCGTTGCTGCGGACTCATACCATCTCCAACAAATCATACGACTCAATGATCACTGAGGGATCAAAGGCTGGAGGCTGGGGGCTAGCGAAGAAGTGCGCCTCTGGCCTCTTTGCCAGCCCCTGACCCCTGACCCCTAGCCGCCAGACGTCCAGCTCACCGGTCCTTCACGCGCTCGACGTTCGCGCCGAGCATGAGCAGCTTCTCGTCGATGTGTTCGTAGCCGCGGTCGATGTGATAGAGACGGCTGATTTCCGTGGAGCCCTTGGCTGTTAGAGCGGCGAGCACCAGCGCGGCGGACGCGCGAAGGTCCGAGGCCATGACCGGCGCGGCGGAGAGTTGGGCCACGCCGCGCACGACGGCGGTGCCGTTGTCCACCTTGATGTCCGCACCCATGCGCTTGAGCTCGGCGCAGTGCATGAAACGCTGCGGGAAAATCGTGTCCTTGATCACGCTGATGCCGGGCGTGGTGGCGAGCAGCGCGGTCATTTGCGCCTGCATGTCCGTCGGGTAGCCGGGATAAGGCGCGGTGACGAGATCGACGCCCTGCAAGGTTCCACCGCGGATGATGGTGCAGCAGTCTCCGGCTTCGTTGAACTCGACGCGGTGGCCGGATTGTTCGATGGCGGCGGTGATGGCCTTCATGTGCTCGCGGCAGACGCGGCGGAGTTTCACCTCGTCCCCGGCCAACGCGGCGGCGGCCATGAAGGTGCCAGCCTCGATGCGATCCGGAATGACGGTGTGCTCCACGGCATGCAGTTCCTTGACGCCCTCGATCACGATGCGGCGGGTGCCGGCACCACTGATCTTCGCGCCCATGGAGTTGAGGAAATTCGCGAGATCGAGCACTTCCGGTTCGGCGGCGGCGGATTCGATGACAGTGATGCCTTCCGCAAGCGTGGCGGCCATCATCACGTTGTCGGTACCGAGCACGGTGGGTCCGTGGGTGCCGCGCAGGTCGATTTCCGCGCCGCGCAGGCCGTCCTTCGCGGTGAGGATGATGTTTCCTCCCTCGAACTCGACCTTCGCGCCGAGCGCTTGAAGCCCGCGCAGGTGGAGATCCACGGGGCGATCGCCGATGACGCAGCCGCCGGGTAGGGAAACCACGGCCCGGCCCTTGCGGGCGAGCAGCGGGCCCATCACGCAGATCGAGGCGCGCATCCGGCGGACGAGTTCGTACGGGGCGACGTCGGAAATCTCCTCGCAGGTGATGCGTACGGTGCCGGACGAGCGTTCCACGTCGGCCCCCAGCGCGCTGAGGATCTGGATCATGTAGTTCGTGTCCGAGACATCGGGCACGCGGCGGATGATGCAGGGTTCGGCTGTTAGAAGCGAGGCGGCGAGGATTGGCAGCGAGGCGTTTTTCGAGCCGGAAATGTTGATCGAGCCCCGCAAGGTGGTGCCGCCGTGAACGATGAGTTTGTCCATGAGTTGATGGTTGAAAGTTGATGGTTGATAGAAAGAGACGATGGCCTGAAGGCGGATGAGCTGCGGGATTTCGTCTTCCCATCAGCTATCAACCACCCACCATCAACTCATTCACCCCCGCCTGGCGAAGGGGAAACGCGGCACTCCGGAGAGGTCGGTTTTCACTTCGATGGCGGTGAAGGAGGAAGCTTGGAGAAATCCGGCGACGTGTGAAGCCTGATCATGACCGATTTCAAGAACCAGCCAGCCGCCGGGCTTGAGGCGCGTGAAGGCCTCCGGAATGAAACGGCGAATCAAGTCGAGGCCGTCCGCGCCGCTGAAGAGGGCGAGCGCCGGATCGTGCAGGACCTCACGGGCCATCGCGGCACGCTCGGACTCGGGGACGTAGGGGAGGTTGGCGACGATGCCGTCGAAATCACCGGCCACGGCGGCAAACAGGTCACTTTCGACGAACGAGGCGTTCGTGATCTCCAGCTTGGCCGCGTTTTCCATGGCCAGCGCGAGCGCGTCCGGCGACACGTCGGCCAGCGTGACATCCCATGCCGGGCGTGCCGCAGCAAGTGTCAGGCCGAGCACGCCGGACCCGCAGCCCATGTCGAGCACGCGTTGGTTTTCCGGCAGC
>CANBTO010000288.1 GCA_947372405.1 Verrucomicrobiaceae bacterium | reverse complement strand
ACTGCGGGGGCGGTATAGGCTGGACTGAAAGATTGCCTGTCATGACTGCTCGCGAGTTGGTGGGTGGATCGCGCATCCTCTGGCGCAAGAAGCAGCGGGACTTGCGCTGCCCCGAGGTGATCCAGCGAACGGGGCCTGTTTGAACGATTCGCGATCCACTCACCCGCTCACCACTTCGTCCATCCTCACGTCGTGGGATTCGGGGAAGGTGTCGGGAACCATCCGTGCGGCCTCGCACACGCCGATTTTCAATGCATCCGGCCGGGCCATGGCGAGCATGCGGTCATAGAAACCCTTGCCGCGACCGAGGCGGCCGCCGTGCGGATCGAAGGCCAGTCCAGGGCAAAGGAACGCATCGATCATTTCGATCGGGATTTCCGCGAGGGCGGGAGAGGGTTCGAAGATGCGGAACGCACCGGGTGTGAGATCGACGGCAGGGTTTTCCACCAAGTGAAACGTGAGGTTTGTACCATGGACACGTGGATAGACCCAGCGCCGTTGCGGGTGAGCGGTGGTGAGTTCCGCGAGATCGACTTCACCAGGCAGGGCGCAATAGGTCGCGATGGTCTGCAGGCCGGGATGCTCCGCGAGCCAGCGTTCCAACGCGCGGATCGTGGCTGCCGAATCCGCGGGTGGCTCCAGCGGGATGAGCCGCATCGCCTTGCGGAGCTGGGATTTCGGGTTGTTGGATTCGGGAATTGCCACTTGCCAAGGCGCTTTGTTTCCCGATGTTTAGGGCCAATGACGGGAGTGTGGCAAGCAGCGTTGATCGGGCTACTCGGGGTGGTGTGTCTCCATGCCGCGGAGCCGCAGAAATCCTTCTCGTGGAATCCGCCGAAGGTGGCGCGCAGCATGTTCACCCAGGAGCTCGGCATGCTGGATTCGGAACGCGAGGAATACGCCACGAATCTCGCCACCCGTGCCGCCGTCGAGGTGGCCGGCGAAAAGGCGTCCTCTCAATCACTCGTGGACGCCCGCCGCATGCTGGGGTTGGCGCTGCATCTCTCGCCGCGCAACAAACGGGCGCTCGTCGTGAACTTCCAGCTCGCGAAGGGCATGATCCCGGACATCCCCGAGGGTAATTACAGCCAGCAGGTATTCGCCCGGCTCCTGCTCACACGCGGACAGTTGCTGGAGAAACAAGGCGGTGAGGAAAACAAGCGTCTTGCACGTTGCTTCATCCAGCTTGCCGCGGAGATGGACCCGAAGAACGAAGACGCCGTTTACGCCAGCGAGACGCATCGATTGGATCAAGGCGATGTCGATTGGTCCGGTGTGACGGATGCGCCCGCGAAGGAGAGCGACGACAAGAAGCCCTGATCATGGCCGCTGAAATCGAGCGCAAGTTTCTCGTTTCAGAAAACTCGTGGGACGATGGCACGCCCGGCATTCGCATCGCCCAAGGTTATCTGTCGCTGGATCCCGACCGCACCGTTCGTGTGCGTCTCGCAGGCGAGCATGCCTGGCTGACCATCAAAGGCCGCACCGTGGGCATCACGCGCGCCGAGTTTGAATACCCGATTCCCGCGGCGGACGCTCTCGCACTGCTGGATCTCTGCCTGCCTTCCGTCATCGACAAAACCCGTTACGTGGTTCCCTTCGCCGGACATGAGTGGGAGGTGGACGTGTTCCATGGTGCCAATGGCGGACTCGTCATCGCCGAGTTGGAACTGGAGAACGAATCCGTCGTTGCCGAGCTGCCGCCATGGGTGGGGGCGGAGGTTTCCGCGGATGCGAGGTATTTCAACGCCAGCCTCGCCACCCATCCGTGGCCGTGGAAAGCGTGAGGCTGGACAATTTCACTTTGCGGATGAGGTCGCCTAACTATGCTGCGCCGCATGTCCAAGTATGCTGGTGAACAGGTGTTGGTGGTGCCGCGCGCGCTTTTTGATGAGATCGGTGCTTTCGAAGGCATTCGCACGGATGGATTGGACGCCGCTGTCGCGCGTTTGTTAGAGCCTGCCAGCCACTTCTTCATGGACCGCGCCGCCGCCGAGGAGGACCCCACTCACAAGCAGATCATTCCCTACTGCATCTTCCGTTGCGGCGACCGCATCCTCCACTACACGCGGGGCAAGGCCGGTGGTGAAAGCCGGCTGCATGCGAAAATCTCCGTCGGCGTTGGCGGCCACGTGAACCCGGTGGACATGGATGGCGGAAAAACCGGCCCGGACGCCTACCACGCCGCCGTCACCCGTGAGATCGAGGAGGAACTGGATCTTCCCGAAGACCACCAGCACCGCATCATCGCGCTGCTCAATGACGAGTCCAATCCGGTCGGCCAGGTCCACCTTGGCATCGTCCATCTCATCGACCTGAAATCAGACGCCGTCTCCTCGCGCGAGGACGCCTTGACCGATCTCGCCTTCACTCCTCTAACCGAACTCAACGGCCCGCTGATGGAGCGTCTGGAAACCTGGTCCCAGTTCTGCATCCGGCATCTGGCTGCGATCTGATGGTTTGCCTGCGCTCACCTTGACAATCGAAATGAATCTGAACAGGAGTAAACGGAGGTAATAGAGGCGGGTTGTTTCGGAATTAGCGGATGGTTATATAAACCTAGAAAGAAAAATAGAACCGCAGATGGACTCAGATTCACGCAGATGATCAAAGAGTTGTGTTGATCGCGTCGCTCACTCAAAGGGTTGACGTCCAATTTCCCTCAAGCCTCTTAACATCAATGTCCATCTGCGTTAATCTGCGGTTCATTTTCCTCTAGGATAAACTCTCCTGCTTAATGATGCGGACATCATTGGGATCCATCAATTCTCCGGTTCCTCTGTTTTCTCCTGTTCACCTATCTTCCGGACCCGGCTCAAGGCTCGCCGATATTGTCGTCGATCACCTCGTCGTCTCCGACGGGGATGGCGCGGGCGGGGCGGCGTTGTGGCGGGGCGGTGTTCTCCATTCTTTCGAGCGGATCGGTATCCCGGCCGGTATCCAGCGGTTCCACGGGCAGGGCTTTGAGCGGACTGCCGTCGGCGGGAGGTTTGACCGAACCGTCCTCCGCAGGATTGAGGGACTTCGGCACATCATCGGTGGAAGGATTTTTTCCAGCAGGTTCGTCCACGACGATGAGGGCTTTCTTGGGAGGAGCGATGACCTCCTTGATGTCGTCCTTGATGCCTTCGAAGAACTGTTTGACCATGGGTGCGGCCATGCGTCCGCCGGATACGGTTTCGCCGGGCTTGCCTTCGTAGAGAACGGCGAAGGAGTAGCGGGGATTGTCCTTCGGAAGATAGCCTGCAAACCAGGCGAGGCGCTGGTTTTTGTCCTTGGGGCCCCATTGAGCGGTGCCGGTTTTGCCGCAGAGTTCGGTGTAGCTGAGTTGTGCGCTCGCGCCGGTGCCTCCGCCGGAGTTGACGACATCGGACATGCCTTCGTGGACGGTTTGCACGGCCTTGGGATCGATGCCGAGCCACTTCTTTTTCTCGGGCTGCGGGGCCTGGACGACCCGGGCGCGGGTGTCCTGCACCTGGCGGATGAGCTGGAGTTTGGGCAGCACGCCGCCGTTGCCGATGCCGGCCATGGCTTGGGCGACCTGAAGCGGCGAGGCCAGCAGCGTGCCCTGGCCGATGGAGAGGTTGGCGGTGTCTCCATCGAGGAAACGGCGTTTCTCGTTCTTGAGCATCCAGGCGTTGTCAGGAACGAGGCCGGGGGTTTCTCCGATGAGCGGCAGATCGGTGCGTGATCCGTAGCCGAGCGTTCTCGCGAGGTTGAGGAAGGCGTTCGGACCGGTCTTGATGCCGACCTGATAGAACCAGGTGTTGCAGGAGCGGGCGAGCGCGCGTTTGACGTTGATGGAGCCCTCCGGGTTCTTGTTCCAGTTGTTGAAAACCGTGCGTCCGATGGTGATGGCGACCGGGCAGTCGATCAGGGTGTCTTCCGTCACGACGCCGTTGTTGAGGGCGCTGAGTGCTACGACAGGCTTGAAGGAGGAGGCGGGAGGGTAGGCGGACTGGAACGCGCGGCCGAAGAGCGGCTGGGCGGGATCGGATTCGAGCGCCCTGAACTCGGTGTCACTGATGCCCGGGATGAAGTGGTTGAGATCGAATGACGGACGGGAGGCCATGACCAGCACCTCGCCGGTGACCACGTCAACGACGACGAAGGCCCCGCGGCGGCAGCCGTTGCGCAGGGTTTTTTCGGCGAGGAGCTGCCACTTGAGATCCAGGGTGGTGACGAGCGTGCCACCGGGGCGCGGGCGCTTGACCTCCTCCTTCAGCAGTTGGTTGCCGTTTTCATCGAAGAGGAGTTTCATGGTTCCCGGCTCACCTGTCAGTTGGGTGTTGTAGATTTTTTCCAAGCCCGCCCGGCCTTCGGATTCCTCCCACAGCGGTTCGTTGAAATTGATCGGTCCGGTGGGCAGTTTGCCGACGCTGCCGGAGTAGCCGATGATATGTGCGGCAACTTCCCCGTTCGGATAGTAGCGGCGGTAAAGCGGGTTGAGCACGAGACCCGAGGTGAGCTTGGATTCCAGCAGATGGGCTTCCTTCTCGCCGATCTGGCCGGTGACCATGAGCGGCAGCCAGCGGCGGTCCTGGTAGTGGTTGTAGAGTTCGTCGTCGGTTTTCGGGGTGACGTTCTTGACCAGCGTCTGGAGGGTGTCGAGCCGGGTGCGCGCCCAGTTGACCACGAAATCACGGTCCGCGTTTTCAAACTGACGGAACTGCAGCGCCACCTGATAGGCCACCTGGTTCTGGGCGAGTGGCGCGCCGTTGCGATCCACGATCTGGCCTCGTGGCGCGGGGATCTTGAGGGTGATGGCGCGCGCGTCCTTGCGGTTCATGATCGCCCCTTCGGAGGCGCTTTTGGAGACGGGGGCCTGAGTGGGAGTTTCAACCGGAGCCTTGGCCGCACCCGCCGGGGAGGTGACTCTGACCAGTGTCGGCGCAGCGGGATTCTGGGCATGAACCTGAATGATCGCGAGCAGGGATGCCAGCGAGAGACGGCGGAGGAACTGCATTTTCGCCATTTGGGTGGGCGGAAGCTACCTTCGAAATCCGGCGCTTGCAATGTTCAATCCCAGTCAAGATGCGGTCTGTGCCGGGTGGAACAAACCACAAGAACGGACCGCGCCGCCACCACCGGCTGCGTATTTACATTTGCGTGAATCAGGCTTGAATCGGCTTTGATAAACCGGAACTCTTAGCTTATTGGAAGTATGTGAGCATCGCTCATTCACCTCCCGATCCCAAAAACCCATGGCCCTAATCCAGAAATGGAAGCCTTCGAGACGAAGAGGCTTCGCACTTGTCGTGACATTGTCCCTGATGATCCTTCTCACCATCGTCGCGGTGGGTTTGCTGGGTCTTTCCACCGTGTCCCTGCGCAGTTCCTCGCAGGGCATGGCGATGGCCCAGGCACGGGCAAACGCACGGATGGCATTCATTCTGGCGGTCGGCGAGTTACAGAAGGAGTTGGGGCCGGACCGCAGGATCAACTGCCAGGCCGGCATCGACAAGACGGCGCTGCCCGAAAACCGGAACTGGCTCGCAGCTTACGACGCCTGGAATGCCAGCGAAACGGACCGCCCCGATCCCGTGAAGAAGTTCCGGCGGTATCTCGTCTCCGGGGACCGGACTGCCTTGCAGAAACGTGAAACCGCGAAGACGGCCCTCACCGGCGATTCCATCGAACTGGTCTCGACCGGAACCCTCGGCGCGGGCGCGACGGATGGCCGGGTGAAAGCCGGGCTCGTTGCGCTCAACAGTCCCGACGGCAAAACCTTGTCCGGCCAATGCGCCTGGTGGATCGGCGACGACAATGCCAAGGCCATGGTCAACGCCGGGCGGGACATTCCCACGACGGTGTCCGATGAACTGCTCGCCCAGCACACTTCCCAGTCCGCCTCCGGCACCGGCTTCCCGCTCGTCGATACCCTCGCCGGTGTCAAAGGCACCGGCCGCAAGAGTTGGGAAATGGGCGACGATCTGCGCGCCAAGATCCTGTCCCTTCCAACGGCGAAATTCCTGTCCGGATCTTCGGGCAACATGGGCGGCTACTACCACGACATCACCACCCGCTCCTCGGGCCTGCTCGCCGACGTGCGCAACGGCCAGCTCAAGCGCGATCTCTCCCTCTATCTCGAACAGGATTATGCGGCGAATGCCAGGGGCCGCCTCCGCCAGCCGCTCTATACGGTCACGAGTACAACGGCCACCGTCAACTTTTCCCCCGACTCCACCGACTCAAGCCGCTGGGACAAGCTCGACGAGTTTTCCGGCATCACGATGGAGGAGCTATGGCTTTATTATAACCTCTACAAACAGGTGTCCTACAGCCGCCCGGCCAGCGGCGATGCCAAGGTGGGGATCATCCCGGCCGGCTATCCCACCCTGGTTTCCGCGAACACCCGTGACGACGTGATCCGCGATCCGTTTTTTGTGTACAAGCGTCAGGTGTATTCCCAAGTGAAATACATCCTCTCGCTGGCGACGGCGGTCAATGCATCCGGCAAGTATGACCTGCAACTCTCGATCGATCCGGTGGTGGTCGTCTGGAATCCCAACAACGTGGCGCTGGAGTATCAGGTTGGAGGATATACCTCGGTGAGCTACTCGGCCCTCCCATATAACTGCACGTTTGATTATACAACATCACAGGGTCCCAAGTCCGTCACCGTTCCGTTCTCGAACTTCTTCAATGGAGTGAACGGGATCTCCGC
>CANBTO010000287.1 GCA_947372405.1 Verrucomicrobiaceae bacterium | reverse complement strand
CGGGAGGCGGCTTCGTCCATGAGATCGACAGCTTTATCGGGGAGAAAGCGGTCGGTGATGTAACGATGGGAAAGAGTGGCAGCGGCTACAATGGCGGTATCCTGGATGCGGATGCCGTGGTGGACTTCGTAGCGTTCCTTGAGGCCGCGCAGGATGGCGATGGAGTCTTCCACCGATGGCTCGCCGACCATGACCGGCTGGAAACGGCGTTCGAGGGCGGCGTCCTTTTCGATGTGTTTGCGGTATTCCTCCAGCGTCGTCGCGCCGATGGTGCGGAGTTCGCCACGGGCGAGTTGGGGTTTTAGCAGGTTTGAAGCATCGACCGCGCCCTCGCTGGCACCGGCCCCGACGATGGTGTGGAGTTCGTCGATGAACAGGATGATCTGCCCCTCAGAAGAAGTGACTTCCTTCAGAAATGCCTTGAGCCGCTCCTCGAACTCGCCGCGATATTTCGCCCCGGCTAACATGCCGCCGAGGTCCATGGCGATGACGCGCTTGTTTTTCATTGAGTCCGGCACGTCGCCCGAGACGATGCGGCGGGCGAGGCCCTCGACGATAGCGGTCTTGCCGACGCCGGGTTCGCCGATGAGGACCGGGTTGTTTTTCGTGCGGCGGGACAGGACTTGCAGGACGCGGCGGATTTCATGATCGCGACCGATAACCGGGTCGATTTTCCCATCGCGGGCGCGGGCCGTTAGATCGGTGCCGTATTTTTCGAGCGTTTGATATTTTACCTCGGGCGAATCATCCGTGACCTTCTGTGAGCCACGAACGCCGGTGATGGCCTCGCGGGCTTTTTTCTCATCCAGCCCGGCTTCCTTGAGGAGCTTGCCGGCGGGCGAATCGCCTTTCAATGCGCCTAACAGGAAATGTTCGACGCTGAGGTAATCGTCGCCGAGCGATTCCCGGGCGTTGTCCGCGGCATCCAACGTGGCGCGGAGACCGACGCTGATCTGCGGCTGCGTCGAGGCACCCTGGACGCTCGGTTCGCGGGCGAGGGCGGCGGCGACGTTGAGCTTCAGGCGAGAAATATCGACCCCGGCTTTTTGCAGGATCGGCGTGGCGATGCCGCCTTCCTGCTGGAGCAGGGCGAGCAGGACGTGGGCGCTTTTGAGCTCGGAGTGAGCGGATTTGGAGGCGATGCTTTGAGCCGACTGGAGCGCTTCCTGGAGTTTCTGTGTAATTTTTTCGAGTCCCATAACTGTTATTTGATGACTATAGCCTAAGCGACACCGATCCGCGTTGCAACGCATGGCTTGCCGATTTTTCTGCGTGGCTTGCGCTATGGGACTGGCTAGCATCCCGTCATGGAACTCCGCCAACTGAAGCATTTCCTGGCCGTGGGAGAAGCGGGTAGCATCACTGCGGCGGCAAAAATACTGCGGCTCACCCAGCCCGCGCTGAGCCGTCAAATCAAGGCACTGGAGGAGGAAATCGACACCGCCCTGCTCATTCGCGGGGCGCACTCGATCCACCTAACACCTGCTGGTGAGATCCTGATGACCGAGGCCCGCAAGCTGGTAAAATTCAGCGACACCATGATCGAAAAGGTCAAATCCACAGCGGCGGGCGAGCCGTTGCGGGTCGGCTACGCGCCCTCGTTGGCGGCGGAATTTCTCTCGGTGGCGATTGGACGATTTACCCAAATCCACCCCCGCGCACGGGTGAGCCTACACGATTGGTCCTCGGCGGAAATGCGGGCGGGTCTGGCGAGCGGCAAGCTGGATCTCATTGTCGCTGCACCCTGCATCGGTGTCCCGGAACCGATCCGTTGGGTCGCACTTCGGGATTACGGCTGGCAGGTGGTGATGCCGACCGGCCATCCGTTAGGAAAAAAGCGGCTCATTTCCGCCAAGGATCTGGCGGGGCAAAGGTTGCTGTTATTTGATCGCGAGCAATACCCGGACTATTGGGACCGGGTGACGGGATTTTTCCGCGAGCGAAATTTGCAGGCTAAAATCGCCGGCGAATTCGATGGTGTTAGCAGCCTGATCGCCGCGCTAGAAGGCAACATGGGGATCGCCCTACTATCAGAAAGCAGCCGGATCGACCCCAGCCAGCGGCAGCGACTAACCGCTCGTCCGTTAGGAGAAGAACCGGGTCGGATCGAGGTGGCGGCGGGCGTCCCGGCAGATCAGGAAACTCCGTTGCAAGTAAAAGCCTTCATTGCCGAACTCAAGCAAGCGGCGGGTGCGGTCTGAGTTATTTATCCGGGGCCGCGTCGTTGCCGTAGAAGCTCTTGATATAGCCATACTCGACGAGTGTGTCCTGCCAGGGCGCGAGGACGTTCGGGTCTTGGAAAACCCGCGAGGCAATGGCCAGCCATTCCTCGGCCTTCACCAGATTGTTATCCTCATAAGCGAGGGCGGCTTGCGCGTAGTAGTAGTAAGGCGAGTCATCGAGGAAATCATATTTCCCCGCGAGGATCGTCACTTCGTCCTTGAGGCCGAGTTTCCTTTTGCTCAGCAGGATCTTGAATTCCACCAAGCGACTCAGCGCGGTGCTGTTCGCTGGCAGGATCTTGAGAACCTTTTCAAATAGATCCGCCGATTGCTGCCACTTCTTGGTGACGAAAAACACCTCGGCGATGTTGAACTGGATGCTCGGATTGTCCTTGGCCAGCGCACTGGCTTTGTCGAACTGCTCCATCGCCTTGTCGAAGGCGCGCATTTCAACAAAGCAGCTCCCCCGCAGGTTGTAAAGCTCCGGGCTATCCACGAAAATCTTCGCCGTCTTGTCCAGTTCGTCGAGGGATTCAAAGATCCGTTTTTGCTCGAACAAGCGGGATGCCTCGCCGATGTGTTTGATAAAATCCTTGCGGCTCTCCTCCGGCAGATTGAGGAAGGCCTGCTGGTTCGGCATCAAGCCATTTTTGACCTCCTCATGCTTTTTGACAACGGGCGTTTCCTCGTCTTGAGCGGCGAGCGGCAGCACCAAAGCGAGTAGGGAAAGTAGGAAAAAGGTTTTCATAAGCGGTGGATGCGGGAGGAGATTAGACCGCTAAATGGCAAACGGCAAGCCGTCGTTCACGCGGAATTTTCCCACCGCCTCCAAGAAACTTAATTTTTGCTTTTGCCCCCGCCCCACTTGGGTGTTTTCTCAAGCCCACCCATGAATCTCGGCATCGCCCAAATCAACTCCGTGATCGGAGATTTTCCCGGCAACGTGAAACGAATCCTCGCCGCCTACCGCGAGTGCCTTGATGCAGGCGCGGAGTTGGTGGTGACGCCCGAACTGTCCTTGGTCGGCTACCCGCCGCGCGATCTGGTTTTCAAATCCCAGTTTGTGCCGAAATGCCTTCAAGCACTCGACCATCTCGCCGGGGAAATTCGCCAAATCCCACTGCTCGTCGGCTACGTGGACCACCACCATCCCACGCACCCCGGCAAGCCTTTCCGCAACGCGGTAGCCTGGTTAGAGGACGGAAAAATCCAACATCGCATCTGGAAAACCCTGCTCCCCACGTACGACGTTTTCGACGAACGCCGCTACTTCGAACCCGGTGAATCCGCCACCCCGATCTGCTGGAACGGCCATCGCATCGGCGTCACGATCTGTGAGGACATTTGGACGGAAAATTATCTCCAGCGCCCGTTCTATGATCGCGATCCGGTCGATGAATTGACCGCAAAAGGCATCGACCTCCTGCTCAATCTAAGCGCCTCACCCTTCCACCTCGGCAAGCCTCTCCTCCGCCGCGCGATGATCGGCGGAGTTGCCCGCAAGGCGAAAGTTCCGGTCGTTTACTGCAATGCCATCGGCGCGAACGACCAACTCGTGTTCGATGGTCACTCGCTCGTCACCGATGCCCAAGGCCACCTCACCGCGCAGTTTCCCGGATTTGTCGAAACCTGCAATGTGATCGATCCCTTCCAGCCTGCGGAAAAAAGTGAACCGCTTGCAGCCAGCGACCCGGAGGAACTCTATCAAGCCCTCGTTCTCGGCGTCCGCGATTACGTGACGAAATGCGGGTTCTCCAGCGTCTGCCTCGGCCTCAGTGGCGGCATCGACTCCGCACTAACAGCCGCCATCGCCGCCGCCGCGCTTGGCCCGGAAAATGTCCACGGCCTCACCATGCCCAGCCCCTATTCATCACGCGGCAGTGTGGACGACTCCTTCGCCCTCGCGAAAAACCTCGGCATCCGCTGTGACGAGGTGCCGATCCGTGCCGCCTTCGAGGCGATCAAGGCCACCATGCAGCCTATTTTCGACGGAAAACCGGAAGACGTCACCGAGGAAAACATGCAGGCCCGCATCCGGGGCCTGATGCTCATGGCACTCTCTAACAAGGATAACCACCTACTTCTCACCACAGGCAACAAGAGCGAACTCGCCGTCGGCTATTGCACCATTTACGGCGACATGTGCGGCGGGCTGGCCGTCATTTCCGACCTGCCAAAAGGCCGCGTTTACGAGGTTTCCCGCTGGCTCAACCGCGACCGGGAAATCATCCCCTGGAGCACTATCGACAAGCCCCCCAGCGCCGAACTCCGGCCCGACCAAAAAGACCAGGACACGCTCCCGCCTTACGAAATCCTCGATGCCATCCTCGAACTCTACGTCGAGCACCAGCTCGGCGCGGATGAAATCATTTCCCGTGGCTTTCAGGAAACCACCGTGCGCTGGGTGCAGCGTCGCGTGGACCTCAACGAGTGGAAACGCCACCAAGCCGCTCCCGGCCTGCGCGTCACTTCCAAAGCATTTGGGATTGGCCGTCGCATGCCCATCGTCCAAAGATTCATCGGCTGAGCACATTCCCCCCTTTCCCTTCCCACTCTCAGGCCGCAAATTCCCCCCACCTCATGACCCTGACCTCCGCCCGTAAAATCCTTGGAATTGGTCCCGAGGAAGATCCGCGCCTGCACCTTGCGGAAATCAAAAATGCCCGCGAGGCCATCGCCGCCATGGTCCGCACCGCGCCTAACGAAACTCTCGCCGCCCGCTATCAGGCCGGCCTCATTGAGTTTGACCAAGCCCTCGCCGCCGTGCAGGAACACCTCGAAGCCAGCGGCCTAGCAGCCCCGCCGCTGCCACCGCAAGCGCTCCAGGAATCCGCGCCAGCCGCCAGCCCCACCACCGTCACCACCACCGCCAGTTCCGATCTCGAAATGGAGCCCCTCGCGCCTTACCCCGACCCACCGCGCAGCCGGGCACTCTCCTATTTCATCTGGTTCCTCATTTTCTTCATTGGCGCTGCCGGTGGCGCATGGCTCTATATAAAATCCGAACAGTCCAAGTCCGACCAACGCCTCATCCGCATCGCTTTCTTGGAAAAACAAGGCTCCGTCCTCGTCGAAAACCGCCGCTGGCAGGAAGCCGCCGCAGCCTTCAGTGAGATTGAAGCCCTCGCCCCCAGCTCAGACATCGTCGTCCGCGGTCGCCGCAGCATCGAGGCCGGCATGACCGAGGAACAAACCCAGTTCATCGGCTATTGGACCGGCCAAGCCGCCGCCGAACTCGAAGCCGGTCGCCTTGACCAAGCCTACGCCGCCGCCCGCCAGGTCCTCGATAAATACCCGACGGAAAAGGACGCCGCCGCCCTGCTCGAAAAAGTCGCCGCCGCCCGTGTCGGCCAATCCCGCACCACCGCCATCGCCGCCGCCCGCCAGGCCATCGACCAGCGGAAATGGGACGCCGCCATCGCCACCGCCCGCCAAATTCTCGCAGCCACCCCGGATGACCCGGATGCCAAGTCTCTCCTCGCCGATGCCACCGCCGGTGCGGAAAAGACCGCCGCCGACCAAGCCCGAGCCACCCTACTCCTGAAACAAGCCACCGCTCGCGACAACGGCCAGTTCGACCAACAAGCCCTCGACTGGCTCCGCGAGGCGAAATCCCTCGACCCAGGCAATCCGGAAATAACCGCCCGCCTCGAAAAACTCGCCGCCTACACCCGCACCCTCCACGTCCCCGGCGATTTCGCCACCCCCGCCGAGGCCCTCGCCGCCGCCCATGACAATGACCGCATCGTCCTCGCCGCCGCCACCTGGACCGGCCCGCTCGTCATCACCGCCGCCGTCGAACTCCAAGGCTCCGGTTTCGCCACCACCACCGTCGAGTGCGCCCCGGAAACCGGCCCCGCCATCAGCATCGGCCCGGATGCCAAAGGCGTCCGCATCAGCGGCATCCGCTTCCGCCACACCGCCTTCGCCCTCGGTCCCGACCGCTTCTCCGCCGCCCTCGTCCTCGGCGGCAGCGTGACCTTTGTCGATTGCCGCTTCACCGATGCCAGCGGCCACGGCCTCGCCGTCATCGAGAGCGGCCACGCCACCGTCACCCGCAGCCGCTTCGCCGACAATGGCTGGGACGGAGCCGCCGCCTTCGGCAAAGGCAGCGGCCTGGAAATCCGCGAGTCCGAGGCCCTCAACAATTTCCAGCACGGCATCGAGTCCTGGGACGGAGCCGCCCTAACTCTCGCCAACAACCGCTGCGAGGCTAACAGCCGCAATGGCATCCATGCTGATTGCGGTCCCGCTCCCGCCATCATCGAGGGCAATCAACTCATCGCCAACCGCGAGTTCGGCCTCGTCCTCGACAGCGCCTCCTCCGGAAAAATCTCCACCAACCTCGCCCGCGCCAACCTCCTCGGCGGCTACGTCATCCGCACCGCCGCCGCGAAACTCCCCGTCACCGCCAACCAAGCCACCCTCAATCAAGGCCCCGGCCTCGTCCTCGA
>CANBTO010000286.1 GCA_947372405.1 Verrucomicrobiaceae bacterium | reverse complement strand
CCTCCACCGACGCCCGCCGCATCGCTGGCATCCGTGAGCTCTGCGGCAACCGGGTCGCCCTTGGTGTTGGCGTCGATGACTGTGCGCTCGAAGGTGCCGCCATGGGTGCGAAATTTTGGATCACCGGCGTCGGCGGCGCGTTTCCGAAGCACAACGTGAAACTCTGGGATCTCGCCACCAGCGGGAAAATCGAGGAAGCCATGCCGATCTATCACTGGATGCTGCCAATGCTGCGGATGGACACTGTGGTGAAATTTGTCCAGCTCATCAAGCTCCAGCAGAACCTCGCTAGCGGCGGCAAACTCGGCAACAACCTCGTCCGTCCGCCTCGCCTCGTGCTCACCGGCGCCGAACTCGCCGAAGCCACCGTGACGATCGAACTCGCCCTTGCGACCGCACCTGAACTGTGAAAAGTAGCTGGAGCATCCTGCTCCAGACCGAGCAAAGGGCGTCTCGCCCTTTGTCCGCATCTCAAATCCTTCCCCATGATCACCCCACTTCTCGGCACCTCCTTCATTGGCTATTCCCGTTCCAGTTCCACAGAAATCTGCGGTCACGGGATCCAGCCCGGCACCGGCACCAAGCTGGACCCTGCTTACCTAACCGCCACGCCGGCGGAAGTGGATCAGGCCATGGCCCACGCCGCTGCCACGTTTCCGGTTTACTCAAATCTATCAGGAAAAACCCGCGCTGGATTCCTGCGAGCCATCGCCACGGAAATCGAAGCCGTCGTCGATGACATCGTCGAGCGCGGCCAATTGGAAACCGCCCTGCCCGAGCCTCGCCTTCGTGGCGAAACGGCCCGCACCACCGGCCAGCTCCGGATGTTTGCGAATCTCATCGAGGAAGGCTCGTGGGTGGATGCCCGCATCGACCGCGCCGATCCCGACCGCAAGCCGATCCCGAAAGTCGATCTCCGCTCGATGCTTCGCCCGCTCGGACCTGTCGCAGTTTTCTGCGCCAGCAATTTTCCCATGGCCTATTCCGTGGCCGGCGGCGACACCGCCTCCGCTCTCGCAGCGGGTTGCCCGGTCGTCGTCATCGCCCACGCCTCGCATCCGGGAGTCGCGGAAATTGTCGCCAACGCCGTGATCCGCGCGGCCCAGCTAACAAACATGCCCGAGGGCGTTTTTTCCGTGCTGTATGGCGGCGGTCGCAAGGTCGGCCAAGCGGTGGTCAAGCATCCGGTCACCCAGGCGGTCGGCTTCACCGGCTCGCGCGCGGGCGGCACCGCATTGATGGACACCGCCGCGAATCGCAAGCAACCGATCCCGGTTTATGCGGAAATGAGTTCGGTCAATCCGGTGGTCATTCTACCCGGTGCCCTTGAGCGTGGCGAGGAAGCGCTGGCTGAAGCGTTTTTCGGCTCGCTCACTCTCGGCGTCGGCCAGTTTTGCACCAATCCTGGTCTCGTCTTCCTTCCCGCAGGAATAGGCGACGCCTTCTTAACGAAACTCAAAGCTCTCATCGAAGCTGGAACTCCCGGCATGATGCTCAACGCCGGAATTTGCAACGCCTTCGCCGAATCCACCGCCGCTTTCGCCGCAGCCGAGGGGGTGGAAACCCTCGCCCGCTCCGTTGCCGCAGCGGGTGCCGGCCAAGGTGCGCCTGCCGTCTTCACCGTTTCAATCCGTGATTTCCTCGGCAACGAAGCGCTCCAAGGTGAAATGTTCGGCCCCGCCACCCTGATCGTGCGCGGAACAGTGGAGGAAATCGAAGCTGCCATCCCGCATCTCGAAGGCCAACTCACCGCCAGTCTCCACGCGTCGGAATCCGAACTCCTCGCGAACAGCCCGCTCGTCATCGCCCTCCAAAACCGCGCCGGACGCCTCATCTTCAATGGCTTCCCCACCGGCGTAGAAGTCTGCAACAGCATGGTCCACGGCGGCCCGTTTCCCTCGACCTCGGATGGCCGTAGTACTTCCGTTGGCACCATGGCGATCTATCGTTTCTGCCGCGCCATCGCATGGCAAAGTTTCCCGGACGCTGCACTGCCAGTCGAACTACAGGAGGCAAATCCGTTAGGGATCAAGCGCAAGACAGAGGGACATACCCTGTAATCAGGAAAATTGAAAACGGCGGATTTCAAGAATAATTCGGTGCCGACGAGATACGAGTCGAGTTCGGAATTTTGCGTTGCATACCCGCCATACCCGCTGAAAGTAAAAAGCGAGCGGCAGCCAGCATATTACGCAGCCACCGCAGGAGTTGCCGAGAGCAATTAGCGGTTGCACGGGGCGAGTTGAAGAAAATTTATTCGGGCACCATACAGGCACCAATCAAAAAGTTGCTAGTTCAATATTTGGCACAAACTATTAATTTTAAATAGGTGGGTCCGCAGGGAATTGAACCCTGGACCAAGGGATTATGAGTCCCTAATTGACTGTTGAAGATGCGGATAAATCCTTCTGTAACCCGAATGGGGAAGGGTTTTCAGAAGTAGGCGATGACACTGTCCCGCAGAGTCGGTATCTTGCGATGGATGCTTGCGGGGATCGATGACAAAATACATGCACGCAAATACCTGCAATTTGCATAAACTCCCCCCTTGTAGCTGCCCGCGAGGCACTGCTAGCATTATTTTACTTAATCGGTTTATGTGCTTTTCCGCATGTCCTGCCATCACCTCCTGGATGTCCCTAGCCATCATAGGATCACCACGACTAGGTGCGGCGCAGAATCACTAAACCATGAGATCTTGCCTCCCTTCTTATTTCTCGAGCAAATCCATGAAACAAGTCATGGGATTCGTGCCACTCTTTATAAGCCTGATGGTGGCGCTCCTGCTCCCGTCCCCGGTTCTTGCGGAGATCTGCCTCGCTAGCCGAGTGGGGGTGCAAGGATTGAGCCAACCTCAGAAGCTCACCCTGCTGGCGGCACAGGGGCTCATGAATCGCACGGGTTCCAATGTCTTTCTCGATTTTGGCGCGGACAATCGTTGGATGCAAATGGATTACACCGAGAAGCCGGAGCGGAACGATCTGCGGCTGTGGAGCCCTGCCGTGGCCCCAGCATTCCAGGAAAAATACCCGACCATCAACGAGGCATGGATAGACATTTTGACCAAGTCTTCTCATTTCAAATTCACCACCGAACTATGGGAATCGTTTCTGGCAAGGGCGGGGTCGGTGGCCAAGGGCTGGCTCATCTATGACAACTTTGAGGACGAAGTCGCATTGATGGGCACCCTCGCGGGCCAAAAAGATGCCTTGCCCGTCCAGCGGCAGGATCTGCCTGCGGATGCAGATGATCCTGCCGGTATTGCCGATTCTGTTTGATTCTAAAATCATCGCAGCCATTCCCGGTGAGACCCGCAAGGTCGCGGTCCACCAGTGGATGATCGACAATTTGCTGCTCCATGTCAGCAAGACGGGTCTGGTCTCGCGGGTGAAAAACTATGGATCGCAGGAACACGACACCTACGTGGACATCGACCAAGCCGTGCAGGAGAAATGGTTGGTCTATGATCTGACCCACTACCGTGACGACACGGCGGACAAGCCGGATCCCAAACTCTCCCGGCCCGCAGAAACAGAGGCCCTGCTCCAAATTCTTGGGTCCTATCCGCCGCTAACTCCGGTTTTTGGCTGGGGTGCCACCAATGAAAACACGTTTGTGAGGACCATCACTGGAAAGGGGTTGGTTGTTATTTGCTCGGGGGTTCCAAACAACTCGTTTTTCAACCGGTGGCAGGCGACAAAGCTTCCGTTGAAGCAGAAGCACCCTCACGTGGCGGAGGCGGAAATCAAGGTCGAGAACAAAATCTATCTCGCATTCATGGTCAATGAAGGCGACAGCATCAAGAATGTGGTTGCCCTGCAAGGACACGGGGCATGGCTCCAGCCCGAGCGGGGCTCAGTCCCGATGAACTGGGGAGTCGAGCCTGCGATCTTTGAACGCTATTCCGGACTGATGGAGTTCTTCTATCAGGACGCCACCCCCAACGACTACTTTTTCACCGCAGCCTCAGGTTGGGGATACACGCATCCCAACCGCATGACTCCTGAAATTGCGGAGAAGTATGTCACGCAGGTCAACAAAGGATTGCAGCTCACCGGCACTGATTACATCGATATCTGGTGGATGCCCCGTTCAGGCCCGGTGAGGGAGGCGTTTTCCCGTGGGATGGACGTGAAGGGCCTGACGCAGTGGTATAATCCCGAACAGAAAGTGGACTATAAGCTGGCGAATTTTCCCGTGATCTACGGTAATCATTACTACACCTTGAATGATCCCGAGGTTTTCGCCCGCATGTTGATCGATGACTACAAGGACGTGAAGGGGCCGTGGTTTGTCATCGTTTACGGCGCGAACCACCACATGACGCCCTACAAAGCCAAAACATTGATGGATCACTTGCCGGCCGATCACTTCAAGGCAGTGCTGTTGGATGAGTTTTTCACCGCCGCAGGTTTGTCCAGAAAACATATTGAAGGCCGCGTCTGGAGGCCAGGGCCAAACGCGCCCAAAGGAGTTGCTCCGTAATGAAACACAAGACTACGTTTTGGCGGGTTTTCCCTCCCTGATAGGGTTTGTGATGAGGGAATTCCCCCAAAGCTGTTGGGCTTGAGGAATGTTGGCTTGGAGAGGTCTCATGGATAAGAATGCTTGGGCCTTCAGCGCACCAGCCACCCACTCATGGATAGAAGACTTTGATGCTGCGGATCCGGCTGTAGCTACCGAATTTGGTGACGGGATCGAGCGTCAAGGTGAGATCCTTGACTCCGCTCCATTTGGTGACGGTAGCCAAATCAATCGAACAGATATCCACGCCACTGGTTTCGAGGCACTTCTTCCAGACCTGTTTCTCATCGAGAAGCCCAATGATCGTCCCGTCGCCGTCCTGGTCCGCGAGGTTGATCTTGAGGATCGGCTTGCGGCTGAAATCAATCTGCTTCAAAGCGAGGGAGACACGACCGGTCGGTTTCCCGACCCGATCCATGAAGTATTCGTAGCGATTCCTCCCCGTCTTCGGCGTGATCTTGATCAGGCCTCGATCCATATCCACCGAAGCACCGCCCGAGGCGGTCCACCCTTTGGCAGACGGACAGTCGCTGACCGTGATGCCCTGGGGATAGGTGGTTAGGGAAAATTCCTTTTCCCACGGAAACCGGGAATCCTTGTAGCCGATCGAGACCTTGCCGTTGGTCATTCCCTCAGGTGGTGTGAAAGTCACCACCAGCTTCAGGTTCGAGCCGACTCTAACCGGACCGTGCGACCACTCTGCGGGGGAGGACTTCCATCCCGGCGGCAGAGTCCAGGTGACTTTGCCCGCCCCTCCGGTCGCCCCCATGGCATTATGGAGTTCGAAATTCACCTTGAGGCCGTCACCCGATCCGACTCCGTCGGAGAAGGGCACAGCCACCACCGCGCCTGACTCGGTGGCAAGTCCGATAAAGTCCGGCATTCCCACAATCTCAACATTCGCCGGAAGACGACTCTGAATCGTCTTAACCATGGTTGGCGAAATTCGGGTATTGATCGTCAGGAACTTGGGATCTTTCCCAGGATATTTCGCCATGATCTCCTGGATGGAGGTGAGAACCGCTTCGGGCGTTGTTTTCCCGTTTTTCTGGGATTTCCCGTGGAAGCGCTGGTCCATGCGAACCACCGCCGTTCCATTGTCGAGCCAGTAGGTCTCGGGACCATGCGTGCCAGGGAGAAGGCTCATCAGCTTAATGCCGGGAGAGTTAGTGGAGCTCTGACTGAGCTCTTCATAGACCGAAGTGGTGTTCCGGACGCTGTCCCAAACGTCCACCGCCGGTGAAATTCCCAGTTCGTAAAGCCCGCGGCGGGTCTCCTCCGCATATAGTTTGAGATTCGCAGGCGAAAAACACGAAGGATGGCTGTAACCGGCGGTCCATCCCCAAAAGGAGTCCTTCGGAGTGGCCGAATTCGCATAAAACTCAACAACGGCCGGGGCGAATTGTGCGATCAGCGGGTTAAAGCCCCAGGTCACAGGCACCTGGCCACGGTTGGGGTCCTCCCAGTATCCCTCCATCAGATCATAGCTGAAGCGGATGTCGTCGCACGAAGCCCAACTGAAATTCACATAGATCTTGTTTTCCAGGCTCTTGACCTCCCTGACCTGTGGGAGTGAAAGGGGCTTCCCCAGTTTTTTCAGGGGAACCCATTGCCAGAACGAAAAATTCTGCGGCGGGCTACCCGCATAGCGAGCCCCGTAGTTACCCATGGTCATGCAGGAAGAGGATTCCCCTGCAAGCCATCCGTAAACCAAGCCCGGCGGCTTCAGATCCGCTAGGATCTTGTTCAGGTTTGGGTAACCACCCTTGTCGAATGGGTCCTTGGCCTGGTAAAAAAGATAGATTTTCTTGGCGATCGCGAAGTCCAGCCCCTTGAGGATCCACGCGCCCCCGGTAAAGGATCCGAACGCCCCCGGGTCGCACTGCTTCCGCTGGTTCGCCAGTGACCATGCGCACGCCTTCTCCTCGTCTGGTTCGTAGGGAGGAGACGACACGAGGTCCCGCTTGACGGCGAGTCGCTCGAACACATTTTTTGTCGGGACGTATGCCGGGGTTTTCGGCTCCGTGCCGTTTGCGTCCAGTAGCCGGATCGACTTGACCGTGATCGAAGCACCGTGACCGGGCGAGACGATCTGCAGGGTCGCCCTGCCGAAACTGGGATTGAAGAGACCGCTGGCTGCTAGATCGACCACAAAAGTCCCGGCG
>CANBTO010000285.1 GCA_947372405.1 Verrucomicrobiaceae bacterium | reverse complement strand
TAAAGCGCCTGGGCGATCTGGAGCGTGCCTTTCGCGGAAAACGGTGCCTCGCGCTGGAGGGTGGTGAGGTCGTAGAGTTGCGGCGCGATCTGTGACTGCGCTTTCTTTTCCTCGGAAACAACGCCGGTCTTGCCGTCGCAGCGGGCCTTGATGGCCTCGGCGGTGGCTTGATCCCAGATGCGCTCGGGTTTGGAGAGCGGGGCGTTCTCGTCCTTTTTCCACGCTTCGTTGATCCACTTGCCGAGGTATTCGCCGGACTGGACTCCGAAGGTGGCGTGGACTTCGAAATACGGCGTGGGCTTGAAGGCCTGGATTTCCGCCTCGCGGGTGGCGAGGATGGAAAGGGTGGGTGTTTGCACGCGGCCGGCGGCGGTGATGTTGAACCCACCGTGGCGCGAGTTGAAGCAAGTGAACGCGCGGGTGGCGTTGAGGCCGACGAGCCAGTCGGATTCGGAGCGGCACTTCGCGGCATCGGCGAGTGGTTTCATCTGCTCCTCGCTGCGCAGATGATCCCATGCTTCGAGGATGGCGTTGTTGGTCATTGACTGCATCCAAAGCCGCTGGGTGGGCTTGTGGATCTTCCCGATGTCCATGATGTAGCGGAAAATGAGCTCACCCTCGCGGCCGGCGTCGCAGGCGTTGACGATGCGGTCGATGTCCTTGCGCTTGGCAAGCTTGAGGACCTGCTTGAGGCGGGCTTCGGAGTCCGCGATGGGATCGAGATCGAAGTTTTCCGGGATGGCGGGCAGGACCGTGAAATTCCACGGCAGCTTTTTGCCGTTGGGGCCCATCGGCATGCGGAGCTCGACGAGGTGGCCGACCGCCGAGGTGATCACGGCATTGTCGTTTTCGTAGTAAACATCCCGTCCGGAACCCTCCTTTTCGAACTTGCCGAGCGGCTTGGCGAGGGCCTTGCTCAGATCGGTCATGACGCTGGGTTTCTCGGCAATGATGAGTGTTTTTCCCATAATGAAAGCGGTCCGTGGTTCGGATGTGGGCTGAGGGACTAGGCTCGGGAGGGTGGATTTGGCAAGCGGATTGCTGAAACGGCGGGATTTTGGCGGGGGCGTCCCGGGAAATGCCGGTGGCGGGCGGACCAGTGAGAATCCGCGGAATTCCGGGACCCAACAAGGGCACATGAGCGGCCGTGCGTGCAGTATCAGGAGATCCTGTAGCTCTCGCCTCGGCTTCTTCCGCCGTCAATTCTGCGGTTGGCCGCCTTCGGATTTCTTGCGGTGGTCGTGCCGGATGTCGCGGGCCTCGCTGAGGAAGACCGAGTCCTCACCGATGTTCACGGCGAGATCGCCCACGCGTTCAAGAGAGCGGGCGACGAAGATCAGGTGCAGCAGGTTTTCCGCACGGGTTCCGGAACCCTCCAGCCGTCCCGTTAGAAGGGCGATGACTTCCTTGTGGGCGACGTCGAGTTCCTTGTCGCCGGCTTTCAGGCTTTCCGCGAGGTTGGTGTTGCTGTCGGTGAAGGCAAGCACCGCGTCTCTCAAGAGCTTCTCCGCCTTGGAGTAGAGAGGTTCGATGATGGTGGTTTCCAGCGCATCGGCGGTCTTGCAGATCTTCTTGGCACGTTTCCCGATGTTGACGGCGTGGTCGGAGATCCGCTCCAGGTTGTGGGCCATCTTCATGCAGGTGATCACGAAGCGCAGGTCGGAGGCCACCGGGTGGAAGCGCACGAGGATCTCCATGCCCAGACGGTCGATTTTCACTTCAAGATCGTCCACGTCCGAATCGTCCGCGATCACTGCGCGGGCGAGATCGAGATCGCGTGTGACCAGCGCGTTGACCGACTTTTCGAGGTTCTGGCGGGTGAGGCTGGCCATCAGCAGGACGTTCTCCTTGAGCGTGCCCACCGCGTTGTCGAATTCGTGGAAGATGTGTGGTTGGTTCATGGGGAGAAGAAGTTGATGGTTGAGAGTTGATGGTTGATGGAAAGAGCAGGCGGATCCTCGTGTTCGATGTTCAACGTTTGGAGTTCGATGTTCTTTAGCCGAAGCGGCCGGTGATGTAATCCTCGGTTCTCTTGATTCTGGGGTTGCTGAACATCTGCCTTGTGTCGGAAACCTCGACGAGTTCCCCCATGTGGAAAAACGCGGTGGTGTCGGAAACCCGCGCCGCCTGTTGCATGTTGTGGGTAACCACGACGAAAGTATAGTCGCGTTTCAGGTTCCAGATGAGTTCCTCAACCTTGGCCGTGGCGATCGGATCCAGCGCGCTGCACGGCTCGTCCATCAGGACGACGAGCGGTTTGACGGCGATGGTGCGTGCGATGCAGAGCCGCTGCTGTTGTCCGCCGGAGAGTCCGAGTGCGGATTCCTTGAGGCGGTCCTTCACCTCGTCCCACAAAGCTGCGGCTTTGAGGCTTTCCTCGACGGCTTGGTCGATCACCGCCTTGTTGCGCTCACCGCGCATGCGCAGGCCGAAGGCGACGTTGTCATGGATGGTGCTGGGGAAGGGGTTGGACTTCTGGAAAACCATTCCCACCTCGCGGCGGAGGCGCACCACGTCGACGGAGTGGTGGTGGATGTCGATGCCCTCCACCTTGATTCTGCCGCGGGTGACGTGCGCGCCGGGGATCTCGTCATTCATGCGGTTGATGCAGCGCAGCAAGGTGGACTTGCCGCAGCCTGAAGGACCGATGAAGGCGGTGACCTCGTTTTGTTTCAGCGTGAGCGAGATGCCCTTCAATGCCTGCGAAGTGCCATAGCTGAAGTCCAGATCACGCACCTCGACGGCGGCGTCATCGCCCGGGGAGTTTGTCGTGTGGATGGAAAGATCAGTCATGGGATGGGTGCCGGTTCAACCGAATACGCCGGTGATGTAGGCTTCGGTCTGCGGGTCTGCGGGTTTTTCGAACATCTGCCGGGTGGCTCCATATTCGACCAGCTTGCCAAGATACATGAAGGCGGTGCGGTCCGAGCAGCGCGTGGCCTGGGCCATGTTGTGGGTGACGATGACGATGGTGAACTTCTTCTTCAACTCGGTGATGAGTTCCTCGATCTTGAGGGTGGCCAGCGGGTCGAGCGCGGCGCAGGGCTCGTCCATCAAGAGGATGTCCGGTTCCGTGGCGATGGCGCGAGCGATGCAGAGGCGTTGTTGCTGGCCACCGGAAAGCCCGAGGGCGCTGGCGTTAAGGCGGTCCTTTACCTCGTCCCAGAGGGCGGCGCTGCGCAGCGTGCTTTCCACGGTGGCGTCGAGTTCGTCGCGGTCGGTGACGCCGGAGATCCGCAATCCGTAAACCACGTTTTCGTAGATGGATTTCGCGAAGGGATTGTATTTCTGGAAGACCATGCCCACGCGGCGGCGGAGTTCCTGGATGTCGATGTCCTTGCGATAGATGTCGATGTCGTGGATGTGGATGGAGCCGGAAGTGATGCGCGCGCCCGTGATGCGGTCGTTGATGCGGTTGATACAGCGCAGCAAAGTGGACTTGCCGCAACCGGACGGGCCGATGAAGGCGGTGACCTGGTGCGCCGGGATGTCCAGCGCGATGTCGTGCAGCACCTGCTTCGCGCCGTAGGCGAAGCGGAGGTCCTGGATGCGGATCGCGGTGTCCATGACGGGATCGGGATTTCCGTTAGAAATTACCATTTGAGTTTCCGTCGGATTTTCGCACGCAGGACCATGGAGCCGAACGAGAGCAGCGCCACTAACAGAAGGAATACGAGCACCGATCCGTATTGCGCGCGGCGGGTGTATTCCGAGCTCGGGATGCGTGCGGCGAGGGTGTAGATGTGATAGGGCAGCGCCTGCACCTGCGAGGACAGGATGGCGAAGGGGTTGGTGAGTCCCTGCCACGGGAGGTCATCCTTCGCGGCGACGGCGGCGGTGAACATGATGGGCGCGGTTTCTCCGGCCACGCGGGTGATGGCCAGCAGCGAGGATGTCAGAATGCCGGGCAGCGAGTAGGGCAGCACGCATTTGCGGATGGTTTGCCAGCGGGTGCCACCCATGGCAAGCGATGCGTCCCGGAAACCCTGGGGCACGGCGCGCAGCGATTCTTCCGAGGCGGTGATGATCACGGGCAGGATCATGCAGGCCAGCGTCGCGCAGCCGGCGATGAGCGAGGAGTTCCAGCCCTGGAAGCTGAGCACGTAGTTGCCGATGAAAAGCGGCAGGGTGAGCATCGAGCGGTCCGAAGGGGTGTTGGTGATGATCGGCACCGCGAGGACGAAGACCGAGAATCCGAACAGGCCGAAGACGATCGAAGGAACACCCGCGAGGTTGAGGATGGCGAGACGCACCGCGTGGATGAACGGGCTTGGTTTGGCATACTCCGCCAGATAGATCGCGGCGCTGACGCCGAAGAACAACGCGAGGACCATCGCGCCGACGGTAAGAAGCGCGGTGCCGGCGATGGGCCCGGCGATGCCGCCGCCGGAGTAGGAGAAGGTCTGCTCGTTGTAGAGCGCCAGCCCGGCGTGTTCGTTCACGTAGTCGCTGTATTTTCCGGCCGGGAGCTGGTGGCGGGTGCCTTGGGCGTCGTCGAACACATGCAACGTCTCGTTTTTGGCGGTGAGAAACTCGGTGTCCACGAACGGGAACTTCGTGGAGAAGATGGCGGGCGCGCCGTCCTTGACGATCTTGCCAAAGAGCAGCACCGCGATGATCACGATGAAGTAGGTGACGCCGGCGAGCATTCCCTTTACGAGCAGGTCCCTGGAGTGGCCTTTAGGCCGCCCTTTGCGGATGAGTTTCTCGGGATTGAACATGGACGGTTTCCGTTAGTTCCTTGAGCGGTTGACGAAGCTGTGGGCGGTGGCGTTGATGCCGAGCACGATCACGAAAAGCAGGATGCCCACCACGAAGAGCGCGCGGTAGTGGACGCTGCCGAGCGGCACCTCACCGAGTTCCTGCGCGATGATGCCGGTGAGCGTGTGGGTGGGCTGGAAAAAGGTGCCGATGCCTGCGGAGAAATCCGGGATCTTGATGCGGTTGCCGGCCACCAGCAGCACGACCATGGTTTCCCCGATCACCCGGCCGAAGCCTAACAGCACCGCCGCGAGGATGCCGGAGAAGGCGGCGGGGATGGTCACGCGGAAGGTCGTCTGCAGGCGCGAGGCACCCAGCGCCTCCGAGGCTTCGGCGTAGGCGGACGGCACGTTGTTGAGCGCGTCCTCCGCCAGCGAGAAGATGGTGGGGATGGACATCAGCGCGAGCAGGCAGCCGGCGGTGAAGATGTTGAGGCGCTCTTCAATCGGAAAACCGGGGACCCATTGCAACGAATCGAACGTCGAGATTTCCCGCAGCACCGTGCCGAAGACCAGGATGCCCACGAATCCGAGCACCACCGACGGGATGGCCTGGATGAACTCGATGACCGGCTTGACCACCGATTGTTCGAGAGAGCTGGCGAACTGGTTGACGTAGATGGCGGAACCGATGCCGACGGGCACCGCGATGCAAAGCGCCACGATCGAGATCATCAGCGAGCCCGCCGCAAGAGGCAGGATCCCGTAGAAGTCCTGCCACTCGCCGCCGGTGACCCAGTCCTTGCCTGTTAGAAACGATAGGATGGCGTCGCTGAGGGGGACCGGTTCCTTAGGATTCCAGCGCTGGATCGCCGCAGGTGCGGCGGCGAGATCGGCGAGAAAGACCGGCCATGCGGTGCTGGCGGCGTGCAACAGCCGCCTGGCTTCGGGCTGAGTCAGGGATGTGGGCAGTTCCTTGTGAATGCCGCCGGCGGTTTCCTTCAGCGCTTGATGGAGGCGGATGCATTCCGGCCTGCGTTCCAGCAGTGATCGGATCGGTCCTTCGGTATCCACCTTTTCGGCGAGCGACGCGTTGGCCTCGGCCAGCATCTTTTCGCGTTCGGCGGGATCCTTGGCGTTGGAGGCCGCGGCGAGCAGGGTCTTGCGGTCGTTTTCGAGAATGTCAGCGCTCAGGATCTTCTCCTTGGTGGCGGTGACGCTGGTGGTCATGTCCGAAACCGCCGCGCTGAGATCGTTGCCGGCCGCGGAGAACGCATCGATGGTGGCGCGGAAGGCTTGCAGCGGTTCCGCGTGTTTCTGCTGGGCGGCGGCGAACTGCGCGGCCAGCTCCGCGACCAGCGGCGGATCATCGGTGGCATCGGCGGGGCGAGTGCGCAGCGAGTCGATCAACTGCGCGCGCTCCTGAACGGTTAGATGTGGAGTGGGCAGGAGATCGCCGACGGCTTTCGCGCGTTGTTTCTCATAGTTGGCGCGCAGCACGACGAGCATGGCGGAGCTGTCGTTGTTGTCCGTCTGCGGGTTGTTCACGATCAGGTCGCGGGTGGGCGCGATCTGGTCGGTGAACGCGTTGAAGAGCGCGCCAGCCTCGAGTGAGCGGCGCATTTCCTTCGCGCACCTGCCGTTGATCTCGGCGTAGTAGGAGCGGTTGAGCAGGCTGGAGAGCTGCTCGTGGGCTGTTAGATTCTTGCGGGAAATATCGACGAACTCGAGGCCCGCGACACGGTAGGTTTCCAGCTCCCGGCGGTATCCGGGGAAGAATCCGAGTCCTTCCTTGAGCAGGAAGACGATGATCAGGACGAGGATGACGATGGTCAGCCCGGCATTGGAGGCGAAGAAAAACCGGATCGCCCGCTCGAAGGAAAACCCTTTCCGCTGGAAGCGGTGGTTTGCCGGTGGGGATGCGTCTTCTTCGGATGTCATGGTGACGGGCGAAGTGGAGTTGGATTGAGGATGTTAGGCAAGAAAATGAGCATCGCC
>CANBTO010000284.1 GCA_947372405.1 Verrucomicrobiaceae bacterium | reverse complement strand
TAACCGGCAGACGCCGTGGCTCGCACGCCGATTGCATGATTGCCGCCGCCGCCATGGCATCCGGGGCGACACTCGCTATGCGTAATGATTCCGACTTCGAGCGCTATCGGGAGTATGGCTTGGGCTTGGAGGAAATCATGTGAGCGGCTTTGATCGCCCGCGCGGTGAATCCGGGTTCAGAGCAGACGACCCCGTAGCAGATCGGTGACTTGTTTTGGATTCGGTTTGCTGGTGGCGGACTTCATCACTTGGCCTGTTAGGAAATTGAGGAGCTTTTCATTTCCAGCCTGGACGGCGGCAACTTCGGTCGGGTTGTTGGCGATTATTTGAGCGACGAGACCTTCGAGTTCACCGGCGGCGGCGGGTTTGAAGCCGAGGCTGTCGGCGATGGCCGCCGGGGCTTTTTCCGGCGCATCGAACAGGACTGCGAAAACCTCCTTGGCCTGGTTCGCGGCGAGTGTGCCGTTTTCAACTAACAATAACAACGCCCGCAGTTTTTCCGTGGCGACCGGACATTCCGCGATGCTTAAGTTGCGTTCGTTGAGGGTGCCTAGCAGATTGTTGATGATGAAATTGGCGACCTTCTTGCCGGGAATGGCGGGGTCGGTGACCGCCTCAAAATAGCGGGCGAGATGTTTGTCCGACGACAGCACGGCGGCATCGTATGCAGTGACGCCGAGAGCATTTTCAAACCGTCCGGCAAGCTGGTGCGGCAGTTCGGGAACGAGCGGGCGGACCTTGGCTAACAGCGGCGCGGTTTCGATGGGTAACAGATCCGGGCAGGAAAAGTAGCGATAATCGTGAGCATCTTCCTTGGTCCGCATCATTTGGGTTTCCCCGCGATCATCATCCCAGCGGCGGGTGGATTGGATTTGTGGAATGCCGCGGTCGAGGTCTTCGGTCTGGCGCTGAATTTCATAATGGATGGCGCGGCGGATGGCGGAGATGGAGTTGAGGTTTTTCAACTCGACCTTTTGGCCTAACGGTTCCTCGGGTTGTTTCCGCAGCGAGATGTTCACGTCGCATCGAAGCTGGCCTTTTTCCATGTCGGCATCGGACACGCCGCCTTGCTGGAGGATCATTTGCAGCGAGCGGACGTAGGCAAAAGCCTCCTCGCCGGATTCGAGATCCGCCTCGGTGACGATCTCCATGAGCGGTGTGCCGGCGCGGTTGAAGTCGATGAGTGACGAACTGCCGAGGTGGGTTGATTTCGCGACGTCTTCCTCTAAATGGATACGATTGAGACGAACGACTTTGCCTGGGTTGGCGATGTTTTTTCTGGCATCCGTTGGGTAGCAGTGGTCGTAAAGCGGCACTCCGCCACCGATGCAGAGAGGAAGGTCCATCTGGGTGGTCTGATAGTTCTTCGGCATGTCCGGGTAGAAATAATTCTTCCGGTCCCATTTCGAGATTTCTGGTGAGCCGCAGTCGATCATCAGTCCGGTGAGCAGGGTTTTCTCAATGGCCTCGCGGTTGAGGACGGGCAAGGCACCGGGCAGGCCGAGGCAGACCGGGCAGGTGTGGCTGTTAGGCGCATCACCAAATGAAGTGCGACACGCACAGAACATCTTGGTGTGGGTCTTGACTTGGCAGTGGACTTCGAGGCCGATGGTGACGAGATAAGGCATGGGTGGAGGTGGTTGAAATTTGTTTCACCGTATTGATGAACTTTGCGTTGCTTCGCGGCCTTGTGGTAAGGTGTTAGGGTGAAAGCCGGTTTTTACAGGTTTAGGTTTTTGAGGAGTTGTTGGATCCGTGGATCGGCGAGGGCTTTGGTGAGGAGGGGGTGGCGCAGGAGTGTGCCGAATTTTCCCTCGCGGGCAAGGTTTTGGAGGTCGGGTTCCGTGACAATGATGGCGCGCGGGATGGGCTTGCCGGTGCGGGGGTCGATGACCGGTTTGAGCGGGGAGTCCACTTGGGAGGCGATGAGCTTCGCAAGGGTGAGGCGGGCGGGGTCGGCGAGGGGATCAAGGGCTTTGAGCCAGGATTCGGGTAGGGCGGCCTCGACGGAGGTTTTCAACCGCTGACTGAAAGCGTCCGGGGTGGTTTCCCCCATGCCGATCATCTTTTCCGAGTAGGCGCGGACCTCGGCGATCGAGCCGGTGTGGTGAATGAAGGTGGCCCCGATGATCCAGATCAACGAGGTGGGAACTAGGGCGAGGAGGAGCAGAAATGAGATCATGATGATCGAGCGCGGGCGTTTTTCGTCGGGCGCGGGGCCGAAGGGCCGGGCGACGGCCTTGACGATGATCCGGATAACGAAAAACGAGATCAGGAAGGCGGCGACGGGAAAGCCATTGGTAATCCACGGCTGATATTTTCCGGTCCAGTCGATGGAGAGCGTGGGTGCGATCTGCCAAACACGGAAGCCGATCCACGCGCTGAGACTGAGAACGATGGTGCCGATAATCAAGCGTGTCATCCCGCGCAAAATCACGAACCCGGCGCACACCACGAAGATGATGAGCGCGGCGGTCCCGAGGCTGAACTGGGGAATGGATTCGGGAGACAAGGGAAAAGGTTGAGAGGTTGGTAAGAAAAAGACCTTCGAACATTGAACGTCGAAGGGAAGAAGGAAACTCAACGCAAGCGGTTACGGGTGAGGCGTTGCTTCATGTGGACGGAGGTCACGACTTGAAACTCCTCCTTCCCTATGCGGTAGATGATCCGGTATCCGCCTTCGTGGACGTCTCGCAGCCCGGATTCGGTAAATTCATGGACGGGGTGGCCTCTGGACGGCATGTCCACCGCACGTTCGACACGGGTGAGCAAGCGCTCGATCTGCAGATGGGCGTAATGTTCGGAATCACGGGCGATGAAATCATTGATTGCACGCAGATCACCTCGTGCTTGCGTTGACCAGATGATCTTCATGCCACTCCGAACTCGGTGCGAATCGAGGCATGGGTGTGCTTCCGTCCGGCTTCGATGTCGGCAAGCCCAGCTTCGATTTTCTGGCGTACGAGAATTTCATACATCAGGTCATCCCAGCTCGCCGAGTCTGGCAATTCACGCACCAGCCGGGAGGCGGCCTTTTTGATGGAAGTTTTGCTGTTCTTTGTCACACGCATAGCCAGAGGGAAACGCAAACCAATAAGAAATGCAAGCAGGCGGAAACGGATTACCACAGTGACTTGGGATTCTAGGGCGAAATTACGAGGCTTGATGGAATTGATCACGCATGGTGGTTGAAAACCGGCCCCTGATCAACTGATCGCTTTCTGCCTGAGTAAATGGTCGGTCAAAACCAGCGTGGCCATGGCCTCCACGATCGGGACGGCGCGCGGGAGGACGCAGGCGTCATGGCGGCCTTTGCCCGAGAGTTCGGTGTTTTCGCCATCGGCAGTGACGGTTTCCTGCTCGCTCATGATGGTGGCGGTGGGTTTGAATGCGACGCGGAAAATAATGTTCTCACCGTTGGAAATGCCGCCTTGGACGCCGCCGGAGCGGTTGGTGGTGGTGCGGACTTTGCCATCGATCATGCGGAAGGCGTCGTTGTGCTCGCGGCCTGTTAGGAGGGTGCCCGCGAAACCGGAGCCGATCTCGAAGCCCTTGGTGGCGGGGATGGAGAGCATGGCTTTGGCGAGGTCCGCTTCGAGTTTGTCAAAAATCGGTTCGCCCAGGCCGGGTGGGCAATTGCGGATGACGCACTCGATCACGCCGCCGACGGAATTGCCATCGGCGCGGATGGCTTTGATGCGATCAATCATGGTTTCCACCATCACGGTATCGCCGGTACGGACGATGTTCGACTCGATGATCTCGCCCGTGATGGTTTGTGGATCAACTTCAGCGTTGAGTTCTTGGATGGATTTCACCCAAGCGAGAATTTCGATGCCGGGGTGAAAATGGTCGAGCACCTGACGGGCGACGGCGGCGGCGGCGACCCGGCCAATCGTTTCGCGGGCGGAGGCCCGGCCACCACCGGAGGCGGAGCGGATGCCGTATTTCGCGTCGTAGGTGTAGTCGGCGTGGCTCGGACGGTATTTAGCGGCCATTTCATCATAGGCACCGGGGCGTTGGTCGGTGTTTCTAACGAGGATGGCGATGGGTGAGCCGAGCGTAAGACCATCCTGGACGCCAGAGAGGATTTCCGCAGTGTCGGCCTCCTTGCGCGGGGTGACGATCTCCGATTGGCCGGGGCGGCGGCGGTCGAGTTCGTGCTGGATTTTTTCCTGAGAAATCGAGATTCGCGGCGGGCAGCCATCGATAACGACGCCCACGCCGCCGCCATGCGACTCGCCGAATGTGTGGATGCGAAAAACCTGACCGAAGGTGGATGACATGCGCCGAGGGTATCCACTGAGCCGCGAGGGGCAAGCGAAGAGCGCGGAGCCGTGGTGTGGTGCCTGAATTTACAGCGCTTGCGGGCAAAGGGTTCCAGAAATGGCGCAGACCTTCTCTGATGAAAGCAGGGATTTTCCGCTCACGAAAATTATTTCACGAGGCGTGTTACCTCCGGCGGCAAACGGACCAAGAAAGGGATGTCGCTGCCAAACATCACGGCAGTCAGCGGGCGAAAGCCCACCCAACACAACAATCAAAAACTAGAAAAACAACCGCCATGAAAACCACTTTCAACACCATCTGCACCGCTGCCATCGCAATGATCGCAAGCGCAATCACCGCCCAAGCCGCCCACCGCACTCTGATTATGCTTCAGCCCGGCTCCGTCAATCCATACAGCGCCGCGAAGATTCAAGCTGTCGGACTTGCAAACTATGAACACTACCGCCCGCTTGCCGCCGCATCTTGTGTCCGCGAGAATCTCCTGGCCGTCCTCATCGAGGAATCCAATGCAGGAAATGACTGCGACCTGGCATTCCTCGGACTGGGCGCACAGGATCAAATCCAGCTTGATAGCGGTAGCCTCACCGGAGCCCCCACCTTCGACAGCAATATCCGCTCCCTGCTCACCGAGGCTCGCCAGCTTCAGCAAAACCCGAACTTCAAATTCCGCCTGCGGATGGTTTATATGGCCAACTATTTTGGCAGCACGCTCAATGACGACTGGCTGGCAATCGGCGCGAAAGTCTCGATGGGACCACTCCAAGTGAATGTTTTCCCTGATGACATGACTGACTACTTTTTGGATAATTTCGTGAAGAATGACAAGCGGATGGGGCAGGCGGCAACAGATTCCTTCACTCAGGCTTCATACAGGTTTCTGGCGTCTCCCGAACAAATCCAAGCCTCCGAACCCATTGTCAGCGGCGACCGGAACCTGATCTTCCGCGATGAGTTTCAGATGGCACTCAATGAGCAACGGACTTTCACTGTGTCCGCGAGCCAATTGAATAATTTCGTCCAAGTCTATCTCGTGGCTGGCCAGCGTTACAGCTACACTACGAACGGCGCCTGGGCGGATGGATTGTCCCTCACTTTTCCACCAACCGGCCAGACTACGAATGCTGCAGGCATTTCATCCGGGCTATTCTTCCTCAATCGAGTGCCCTCCGCAAATTCCATGAGCCTCTGCGCCGGTCTCGCCAATCACCCCGGCAACAGCCCGTCCATCATCGCCATCCTCATCGGCTTGTTCAGAATCGGTTCCGCTAACAGCATCACCGCCAGTGGCAACGGATTCCTCGATCTCTTCGCCAACGACACCCCGGATGGCTATGCTGGGAACCACGGGTCAATCAACGTCACGATCAAGCGAATCAAATAGCCCTCGAGTTGATCCATAATTTAACGGAAAACGCGCTCCTGTCCCGGGCGCGTTTTTTTTGCTTATGGCGAAATCTCACGTCGCGGCAACTAACAGCGAGCGCAGATGCAGCATTTCCGCATCAAGGTCTTCATCTGGTGCGAGTGTTTCGGCGACCGCCTCACGCAGGCGGTCGCGCAGTCGTTGCCGGAGGCGGCTGAACGCCATTTTAACTGCGGCTTCATTCATACCGAGTTTGTCGGCAGCCTCGGCGATAGAGGTTGGCGCGGCTTCCAGATGGGTGAATGGCAGCAGTGCATCGAAGAGCGGGCGCTTGCCTTCCCGATCCATTTGTTCGGCCAGTCCGGCCATCACTTGATTCATCAGGCTCATGGCCCAGCGCCGCTCGAAAACGGCATCCGGTGTCAGCTCGTCCACAGGTTCCGCCGCGTAGCCATGTTCCGCGATGGCTTGGTCGATGGAAACCGGTACCTCACCGCCACCCCGCTTAAGGCGGTTATTGGTGCGGCGTTGTCCTGCTAGAAAATATTTCACACAGGCGAGCAGGAAGGTCCGCAATTTTCCCCGCTCGCGTTCGGCTTTTGATAGATATTCCCCTTCCACCATCCGCATGAGAAATTCCTGGGTAAGATCCTCGGCCTCGGCGGGGCGGATTCCGCTGCGACGGATGAAGGCGTATATCGGCAGCCAGTAGCCCTTGCAAATATCCTCCAGCGCCCGGCTGGTTTCGACATTCGGCGCATCGCCTTGGGCGCGCTGGACGATGCTCCAGCGAGTGTTGGGAAATTTTCCGGCGGCCGTGCGATCATCTCCTTGCATGACTCATGCTGGCAAATGCGGATGCCTCTGGCAAACAGGAAACTCCTCATAGCCCGAGCGCGTCCAACTCCGCCGCCAGCGCCGTTAGATCCCATGAGCAAACTCGGTGCAGCCGCGTCAGGATCAGCAGCTTTCGTCCGTCGTGGGAAATTCCCAACGCCCGCACGCCGGGGTCCAGCGGGGGGATCAGGCGCATGATGGTGCTACCAGATTTTCGTACCTCGATCAC
>CANBTO010000283.1 GCA_947372405.1 Verrucomicrobiaceae bacterium | reverse complement strand
CAAGACGTTGGCTGTATTGTTGATCCAGGATTGGTCCGCACCGAGCTTGAGAGGACTGGCGAATGTCACCGTGCCGGCACCCGCGTTCATGGTGAGGCCGCTGCTGAGGGTGAGCGTTTGACTGATCGTGCCAAGCGTGTAGGTGCCGGTGAAGTAGTTGAAGGTGAGCGTATTGGCCGTAGTCGGGCTGGCCAGAGTGACGGCAGTACCCGCGCCGCCATAGCCAAAGACCGCATCCGAAGCGGAAACCCAAGTGGTATTCGCCGTGCCATTCCACCATTGGTTGGCCGTGAGCCAGGCACCCGTTGCATCGGTCAGACCGGCGGTGGTGCCGTTTCCGTCCCAGTTGAGGGTGGCGGCAGAAGCAGATGGAGTAGCAAGCAGCGCGACGATCGCGGAGGCGAGTGGGAGGGAGAGACGGGCGGAGGATAGGATACGGGGCTTCATGGTGGATGGGAATGGGCTGGCTCAATCAATCAGGTTCGATTTCACAAGGCGCGGGCACGCGCGAGTGAAATCATGACAAGATTACAATACTGAGAATCGGCGGATGCGTAGCGGTTGCCAAGGAAAAAGTATCCAAGTTTGCGTAATACGGACGCGCATTTACGGCAACTGCCGCCCGCCTGCCGACTGGATGGGAGATCCCCGTCGATGAATGGAAAACCGAAATGGATTTCAACAGAAGGAATCGGAGGGGCTAGGGGCTAGCTCCTTCGTTTAACCCGGATTCCGAAGTTACAGTGGCGATTTGCCGGAGATTCGACCACGGATTACACGGATTTAACGGATTGAAGACCGGACTAAACTGGTGATGACACCGCTGCCGCAACCTCTTCATAATCCGTGTCAATCCGTGTGATTTGCCTCCGGCCATGTCCACTGCGCTCCCATTGTGGTTCAAGTTCTATTTTCGGGATCAAGAGACCCAAAACTCTCAACTCCAGCGTCCATCGTTTTCAAGATTCGTTTGATTCGCCGGATTCGCGGTGCCTTCCTCTTCATTTCCAAAATCACGGAGATCATTCACATTTCAGGGCACCATCCGCCGGAATCCATCTTACGGGACACCAGGCGCGGATCTCCTGAATATTTCGCCCGCCGCCCTGAGCGCGGCTGCGGAGGAAAGGATCGAAACATGATCCTCGTCGAAGCCGCGCACCTCCACCGCATCGGCCACCGCCGCCTTGCGCAACTGGCTCGCCACGCTCACCGAGCCGTCGTTTTCCTCCGGCAGGATGGGCGAGCGTTTCGCGCGATGGCTGTAGAACAGGTGATGGTCCACCCTGCCTTTCAGCCGCTCGTCATACAGGTGTGTTAGAAAATCCGAGCCATGTTTCATGTCATGCCATGAAGGCACCACCTCGGGCGCGTATTTCACCCCCATGGCGGCGGCCTCATGCCCGTCCCACGGACTGGAGAACGTGATGAACGTGTGGATGTAGCGGTTGTGTTCCTCAATCACGTTGCGGACGATGAACGAGCGCGCCACCAGACCGCCCATGCTGTGCGCGACGACGTGGAGACGGTTGAAACGGTGGTGCTCATGCAACAGCTTGATCCCCTCGTCGAGCGCGTAGGCGGCGTTGCCGAGCCGCATGCCGGAGGGATACATATAGAACCATGGCTGATAGATCCTGCGGTCGATCTTCTCCATCGCCAGGCGCAAGTCCTGCGGAGAACCCGCCGCGCCGTGGACGAAAAGCACCGGGATCTTCGAAGGGTTATAGGGTTCGAGGAAATAAATGCCGAAGCCGCTGTGGATGGCGAAAGTGGCCGGCGTCCACAGGCCGTCCTCGCCACGGGTGGAGGCGAATCTCGAGTCGTTGAGATTCACAACCTCCCCCATTGCGAAGCTCACTCCCCTGCAAGTGATGAAGTCCTTGGCTTCACGGCCGGCGAGGGCGCGGTGGATGGCATCCAGCAGGGCGGCGGGCACTTTCCCGGATTTCGAAAGCGCACCACTCACGTGAGCCGTCCTGTTTGAATCACTCAACTCCACCGGTGCCGGATTCCCGTCAGCACCGCGATGAATCCACAGTGGCTCGCCGTCGTCGAATCTGCCGTTGCGATTGGCGTCCGCATAGGCGGCCACATATTGGTTCTGAGGGTTCTTCACCAGGAACATGAAGCCTCCTCCGGCGGCGAGTTCGATCAGATCACATGAAGCCACCGTGTTTGCCGAACGGTCCCACTCCATGACCACCGCCCGCACCGGAACCTTCTGTGCGTCCGCATTGCTGATGACTCCTGTCACGCGGTAACTGTCATCGAGCAGCTTCAAGTCCGCTCCGAGTTTCCTGAAGTTGGCGCAGGAACCCATGGCGACCGCAGCCGCCAGCAACAGGAACCATTGAAACTTTCCGACGGGTTTACAACGTGTTTTCATCCATTGTTCTGTTAGTTCGTGTTTGTATCGTATCAGATGGCAGGGACCGATCCTCCGGGCGGTCCGTGAGAATGAATCGTGAGGGTGCGTCCATGGATGGATTTCCCAAACATGTCATGGCCGCATTCTGGTTCCTGCCATTCGCAGGACCGCCTGGAGGATCGGTCCCTGCCAATTTTCAGACACGCTCTCAGTTCGCACGCCAAGGATGAAGACACACGTTCCGAGCCTCGATGTAAAGAAGCATGGTTGGAGCTCCCGCCGTGAAACCCGGATCATACCCCCATTTTCGCCGGCTGGCCGGTGGACTCCACCACCGAGCGCCAGAGATCGCCGTTCGGGTCCACCTTGCGGCGTCCGCGCGTGACGAGGCTCATCGGAAGATGGACGTAGCGCTGGTGCCAGCGCGCCACGACCATGCCGGTCTTGCCCGCCATGCCGGCATGCACGGCGTGGCGGCCGAGGTTGAGACAGAAGATCCTGTCCTCCGGTGCCGCGGGAACGCTGCGGATGATATAACTCGGATCGATGTATTTGAGGTTGAGTTCGATCTTCTTCTCCTTGAAGTGCCGGGTGATGCGATCCTTGAGAAACTGCCCGATATCCGCATGGAGCTTGTTTCCCGAGGCGTCCGTGGAGTCCTCAGCATCCGGAATCAGATCCTGCCCCGCACCTTCCGCGGCGATCACCACCGCATGACCGCGGGTGGCCAACCGCTGCTCCAGCACATCCAACAAACCATTCCTTCCCTCCAGGGCGAAGGGCACTTCGGGAATCAGCACCGCGTTGGCCTCGCCAGTGGCGAGTGCCGCCGAGCAGGCGATGAATCCCGAATCCCGGCCCATCAGTTTCACCAGACCCACACCGTTGCGCGCGCCATGTGCCTCGGCGTGTGCGGCGGTGACGGCATGGAACGCGGCGGCGAACGCGGTCTGATAGCCGAAGCTGCGGTCCATGAACATCAGGTCGTTGTCGATCGTCTTGGGCACGCCGACGATCGCCATCCGGCTGCCACGGCGCTCCGCCTCCTCGTAGATCGCCTGCGCCCCTCTCTGCGAACCATCGCCTCCGATGACGAACAGGATGTTCACTCCCAGCGCCTCAAGGCGGTTGACCATGACCTTGGTGTCCTTGCGGCCTCTCGATGAACCAAGAAACGATCCACCAAAATAGGGGATGTTCATCACCATGTCGGGCGTCAGCTCCACGGGCTTGTGGCGGTGCGCGGGATCGAGGCCCTCGTAGCCATACTGGATGCCGAGAATCTGGCGGACGCCGTAGGCATAATACGCCTGCATGACGATCGAGCGGATCACGTCGTTGATGCCGGGGCAGAGCCCGCCGCAGGTGACGATGGCGCAGCAGGTTTCCAACGGTTTGAAATAAATCTCACGCCGCGGGCCGGCGAGTTCGATCGACGGTGGCTCGCCGCCATCCTTGGTGTCCTCGCGCACGGCCTCCACGTGGTCGTTGAGGAGGATGCGGTCGCCATCGGAGTGCCAGCAGTTTCCTTCCGCGGCGAAATCCCGGTCCATACCTGGGGATGCATGTTTGCGCGCGCCGAGACTGGCGATGTGAAGGTCTTCGAGAGTGACAGGGATCGGGTTCATGGACTGGGAAAAGGGTATGGACGAATGCTGCGGATTCAGCGGCGTTTGGCGAGGCGGGTGTAGCATATCGCGGCCCATTTCAATGCGGAATATTCGATTGCGGGCAATTCGCGTGTCCTCACCACGGATGGTGTGTCTGGCGCTTCACTGGCCGGTGTTTTTCCCTGCATTGAGAATGAGGATGCGCCGCAGTTCGGCGATGGCTTTGGGATCATTGAAGGACCCGTGGCCGTCAGGGACAATGACTTCGGATTTCGCGCTGGCGAGATGTGAACTCCAGTAGGGCACCACGCCGTCGCTGCTGATAGGAGTGTCACCTTTGTCACGGTCCCCGATGATGGAGTGGTGCGGAACAGTGATCGGTATCTGGTCGAGCGCCTTGAAGAGCGGATTGGTGGGCGAGAGTCCCTTCACGCTGTTGAGACGCGAAGGATCCGCCACCACGCCCGGAAGGTCGAGGATCGCGCTGGTGATGCGGGTGGGCAGGGTCACGAGCTTGACCAGCAAGTTGGTGATCGAGATATCGGCGAGGCCGCTGCCGCGGTGGGGCGTGCAGATGTAAACCTCCCGGCCGATGTCTGGGTTCGCCGAAAACAACAGCAGCCGGCGCACCAAATGGTTCGGTGGAAGTTTCCGCTCCAACTCGTCCGCCTTGTCCTCAAGCTGGGTTTTCCACAACACACGGCCGGGATTGACGACCTGCATGCGTGACAACAGCCCGCCCATGCTGTGGCCGACGAGCACCATTTTTTTTGGCTTGCCGACTTGTTTTTCGAATGCCGCGAGTTCCTCACGCAGCCGCATTGATGAATAGGTGATCGGCCAACCCGTGGGATAGTAGAACAGCATGAACTGATAACGCCCGCGAAGCTGCGGATCGGCGCGCAGGTCGTTGAGCACGTCCTTCCACATGCGCGGATGGGAGGTGAGTCCATGAACCAGCAGGACCGGGATGCGCTGCGGATCGTAGGGTTCCAGCATGACCAGGCTGGCATCGAAGTTGTCCGGGTGGATGAGGCCTAACAGCGCGATCTGGAGTTCCTTGATGTCCTCGGACTGCTCGACGATCGGGGCGGTGAAATCCGCGGCGAGCGGGTATTCCGTGGCACCCAGCCGCACGCGGCTCACGCTGGTGGGATCATATCCGACGAGCGAGGCGGAACGCGGCACGCCGGACTTCGCAGGACTATCGAAAGTGAGCAAGCCGGTGATCGGTTGCACATAGCCACGCTTGTTGGAAACAAAGCGCCGCATTCCCGGATCGGAAGGGGTGCCCCAGTGAGGAGCAAACGGCGCACCCGCACCGTCCTCCGCATGCCAGTTCCGGCAGAGCTTGTGCGGCACCTCGCGGGCTGGACGCGCGGAAACCAGTTTCGCAAGCGGATAGACGCCCGGTCGGCTGACACGGGACGCGTTCACATGATATGAGCATCCGCCATAGCTGAAGGTTTTCTCCGGTTGATAGGCGGAACCTATGAAATGTGGTGCCAATCCCTCCGTGGCGGTGGCCATGATCTTCAATGCGTGGCGCTGCGTTTCCGGCAGTTCGGCCACGTCGCGAACAGAACCGCCGTCCGTATCCAGCTCGCTCCATGCGATCTCCGCCGCACGGAGGTAACACACGGCCGACTCGTCCGGCCGCGAGCTCACACGCTTCCCTTGTTTTAGAAGTTCGTCCGCCTTTGCAAGACCTGTGCCGGAGAGTTCCGAAGGAGCTGATATGGAAAGATGACCGACCGTCGCGCACGAAGCGAAAACGCCGGCCACCACGGCAACGAAGGAAAGTTTGATGGAGGAGTGGATTCGGTCATTCATGGACAGATCCGGATGAGAACAGCACATGCTGTGGCGGTGAAGTGTGTTTTTCAAAAATGACACCAGTTCTCCTGCCCTGTCCTCCGTTCGTTCTGGCCCTGTTCCAGCGGGGGTGCTAGGCTTTTTCCATGGACGCGCTGATTCACCACCTCGAAAACAAGCAGGAACTCACGCCACGCGAAGTGGAAGTGGCCGCCGAGCTTCTGTTGGACTCCGGAGTGACGGACGCGAAGAAGGAGCGCCTGCTTGATGCGCTCTCGCACAAAGGCGAGACCCCGGCTGAAATCGCCGGCTTTGTTGAAGCGTTTCTTGAACACGCGGTGGACCCGCACCTCGGCCTGTTGGAACTGGAAGGCCCCACCCTCGATGTCTGCGGCACCGGCGGTGACCAACTCGATCTTTTCAACGTGTCCACCACCGCGATGTTCGTCGCCGCAGCGGCAGGAGCCGTCGTCGTGAAACATGGCAACCGCGGCATCACCTCCAAAAGCGGCGGTGCCGACGTGCTTGAGGCGCTCGGAGTGCGCATCGACCTGCCGGTGGATGGCTTCCGTCGCTGCATCGAGGATGCCGGCCTGGGATTCATGTTCGCTCCGACCTATCATCCCGCGTTCAAGGCAGTGGCCGGTGTCCGCAAGGCCCTCGCGGCACGAGGGATCAAAACGATCTTCAATCTGATAGGTCCGCTGCTCAATCCCGCCAGGCCGCAGTGCCAGCTCGTCGGCGTGTTCACCCGCGACCTCTGCCCGGCCTTCGCGGAAATCCTCCAGCGCCTCGGCCGTGACAGCGCGTGGGTCGTCCACGGCACCACCGGTGACGGCCGCTCGGTGGACGAGGTCAGCCTGATGGGCTCCACCCGCATCTGCAAATCCGGTCTCTATCAGGACATCGCCGACGAGGAGGTCCG
>CANBTO010000282.1 GCA_947372405.1 Verrucomicrobiaceae bacterium | reverse complement strand
GGAACACTCAATAGATACGAATGTTACCGAGGAGGAACTGATGCAAAAGGGTTCGTTGTTTGCAGCGATGGATATGCCGATGGTGGCGAGGCAGGTGCAAACCCCGCCGGTTCTCAGCGTGGCGGATTTGCTGCCGGGGCGCTATGCGGATCACGCCTTGTTCGGCAGGGCCGCCTCGCTGGCGGCGTGGATCTTGCTCGGCAGCGGCGCGGGGCTTGCCGCACTCCACCGCTACCGCCAGAGCCGCTATGTGAGAATGCTGTCGTCCCGGATGGTGGACTTGCTGGGCCCGTGCGACCGGGCGTGGATTTGCATCGGCGGGATTCTGCTGCCGGTGCTGTGGTATCTCGGGATCACCCGGCTGGTCCCGGCACTGAGCGCGCGCGAGTGGCGCATCAATCTCTCGGGTTTCATCCAGCCAGGCGGGCAGTTTGGGACGCTGGCGGTGCTGCTGCTGGCGGGGCCACTGGTGCTGGCGATGTGGCGGCTGAACCGCCGGGGCAGGTTGCTCGGGCTTTCCTCGCGGATGTGGCCGGGTTGGGTGGCCATCGCGTCAGGGGCGCTGGCGCTTCCCGCCTTCGGCCTCCTCATGGCCCCAGGAGCGGAGTGGTTGCAGATCCTGATCGTTTCCTGCGTGCTGCTCGGCATCCCGTTGTTGGCCTTGTTCGCGGGCTTTGGCATCAATCTGCTTGGCCGACACCGACACGCTCTGCGCCGCGCCACCTTGGCTAGGGCGGTGCTCCCGGCGTGGATCTGCGGCATGCTCGTGATGGCCACGTCCGCCTCGCTCCACTACGCCGAGGAGCGCTACTGGATCCAGATGGACCACTTGTCCGACGTCACGGACACGTTCACCCGCTACGAAGGGGATGTCACCCAACAACTCCGCAAGGAACTGCTGGAGATGATGCGTTAGAAAAACGCAAGGCAGGGACCGATCCTCCGGGCGGTCCGGCGAATGGATGGCGAATGATGGGCGCCGATACGACGTTCCGACCACGCCGCGACCAGCCATTCCCACTCATTCTCAGGACCGCCCGGAGGATCGTAAGCGTCCTAAAATCGTCCTTCGGGTTGGTCCGCGTTGGGCGATGGGGCGGGTCGCGGCTCAGGCGACTTGCTCGGCTTGCGCTTCGGCCCGGCGCTGGGCGGCGATACGGGCTGGCGTCAGCTCGGCGGCTTGCTCGGCAGTCGCGTCATGCGGCAGGCGCTTGATGACTTCCACCAGATAGTCCTCGGGCTCCAGTCCTTGAGCCCGGCAGTTGGCGAGCAGGGTGTAGATGATGGCGTTGTTGGTTCCGGCTTCAAGACTGCCGAAGAACATCCAGTTCTTCATGCCGAGCTTGGTGGGCCGGATCATGTTCTCGACAAGGTTGGTGTCGATTTCCAGCACTCCCTGACTGAGGCAGTGGAGGATTTTCGGCCATTGGTTGAGGGTGTATTGGAGCGTGCGTCTGACGTCGCCGGAGGGCAGGTGGGCCTTGAGATGATCGAGGATGAACTGGTGGAGCGCACGGGCGATGGGCAGGCTGCAGGCGCGCCGGATGAGTTCGCGACAGGTTGGCGGTGCTCCGGTCAGACGTGTCCGGGCTTCAATCTGATAGATCCGTTGAATATGAAGCAGGGTGGGAATGGTCACTTCGGGAGAGGCGGAGCCGAGTTCGATGAACTCGCGGCGGATGTGGGCAAGGCAGCCGCCGTGGTGGAGACCGAACCGGGTGGCGACCGCGTCATAGACGACATAACCATCGGTGTGGATGGTGCCTTGATAGGCGAGCGTGTGGGTGGCCTCGTCGTAGCCAAGCATTTTCAACAGGCAGTCCGCACCGCGGCCGGCGTGCCAGTCGAAGCAACAGGTGCCCGTGACGGGATTGCGATAAGCCCACAGCCGGCCCTCCCTAACAGAACCGTGTCCCGGTTCCTGATAGTCGATGGGGGTTTCGTCGATCTCCAGCTCGGTGGCCTGGAGGATTTCCGCGCGGATGGCCTGGTCGATGGGGGCGAGGTGGCGGGCGGTGGCGTGGGTCCAGGTGTTGAGGGTCTGCCGCCCGATGTCGATGTCATGTCGTCGTCGGAAGCGCTGGGACTGGCGGTAGTGGGGAAGATGGTCCTGGTATTTGTCGGTGATGATCTGCGCGGCGAGCGCGGGGGCTAACAGGGTGCCGGGAATGGATGACAGCGGTGCGGGGACGATGACGGGCGGGCGGGTTTTTTCCGCCTTGTGGACGAACTTCTTGCGAACGGTGCGCCGCCAGAAGATGTCGGCTTTGGTGACGTCGAGTTCGTCGTGATGCTCTTCGCCGATCTCGGTCCACTCGTCGGGGTTGGCGAGGACTTCGTCGGGGATGCGGATGGCATCGACAAGGATTTTGAGGTTTTTGGGGAAGCGCTCAGCTTTGGTGCGGCGGGTTCTGACGGCGTTTGGTTTTTCCTCCTCCGGTGCGGATGTTTCGCCGCTTGAATCCGGAGGAGGCGCCGGTTTTCCCAGCACGATCTCATCGAAGAGGAGCTGGAGCTGGGCGGGATCGAGCTTTTCGGAGCTGGAACCGAAGAGCCGTTGTTGGAGGCCTGCGATGATCTTGTCCTTGCGGGCGAGTTCGGCTTTGAGAAAAGCGTTTTCGGTTCTGAGCGCCGCAAGTTCCTTCTCCATCGCGCCGAGGCGCATGAGGATGTCCTGAAGGTCTTGGGGAGTGCTGTCTGCCACTAAAGACATAGTAGCAAAATCCATGCCTGTGGTGGCATGAGATGATGTTTTTTCCGGAAATTATTCCGGGCGTTCGTACCATGGCTTGAGGGTGGCGCCGCGAAGGTCCACACCGTCTAGCAGAAGTTGCAGCGCTTCGGTATGGAGCTTGATGCGGCGCTGGCCGGGCTCGCTTGGAGCGGGCCAGCTGAAGCGGCCTTGTTCCAGCCGTTTGGCAGCGACCCAAAGTCCGGTTCCGTCGAAATAGAGCAGCTTGATGCGGTTGCGGCTCTTGTTGGTGAAGACAAAGAGCGAGTCGCGTCCGGGATTGGAGTCGTGGTGGCGACCGGCAAGTTCATACAGCCCGTTGAATGACTTGCGCATGTCGCAGGGTTCGAGGGCGAGGAACACCTTGAGGGCGGCGCTGCCGAGGTTCAGCAAGAGCGGCCTCCCTTCGTGTGAAGATAGGTGCGAATGGCGGCGACCAGTTCGCAGGCGAAACCGATGTCGCCGGGATTTTCGAGAAGGATGGAAAATCCCTCGGTGAACCGGAGGACCAGGCGAGGGGTGATGGATCGGGGGAAATCGACTTCAACGAAGTCAATGGCTGTGCAGCTCAGGCTGCGGGATCGGGTGCGAGGCTTGGACATGCCCGCGAATATAGTCGATCACGCACGGTGCGGTAGTGGGTCGATTTTAGGACGCTTACGGAGGATCGGTCCCTGCCTTGCATCGTCCGTGCCTTTGGCTTGACCTGCGGGATTTGCTTGCGACGCTCAGCCATGAAGGCTCCGGAACCGCCTGAGCGCAAATCCAGGGGATGCTCTCACGTTCCGCCTGAATGGGTGGGTAATGACGCCACGTTTTTCATTACGATCAACTGTCAACCACGCGGTGTGGATCATCTAACGAATGGCGATCAGCCAAGGCGGATCTTCGAATCCGTGGCATATCTTCACGACAAGCGCATGTGGTTCCCGGAGATGATGCTTCTGATGCCGGATCATCTGCATGCACTGATTTCCTTCCCATGGGAGGAACGACAGGGAATGAACCGTGTTATCGCGAACTGGAAACGCTTCGTTGCCACCAAACACGGTGTCCGTTGGCAACGAGATTACTTCGATCATCGGATCCGTTCCGAACAAGACCACCAATCCGCATGGTATTACATTCGCGAGAATCCCGTGCGTGCAGGATTGGTGCGCTCCTTCGATGAATGGCCCCATGTCTGGCGGCCAACCGGCATCGGCTGGTAGGCATAGCCACCAGCCGGCAGGGACCGATCCTCCGGGCGGTCCGGCGAATGGATGGCGAATGCACATGTCGGATGTCTCGGCAATCGCCTGGGCATTCGCATCCCACGCTCAGGACCGCCCGGAGGATCGGTCCCTGCCTACATTTCAGCGCCCGATTTCCAGCAGCATGGCAGAGCAGGGCGCGAGGTCCGGCAAGGCAAGGCCGGTCTTCTCGATGTCCGCGCCGGGAACCGTGCCGCTCCAGTCCGAGTCCAAGCGGTCATTGAAGGTCCAGATTGCGGTCGCGCTGCGGCCGAGGAACATCTGTGCGTCCTGTGGGATGCTGATTTTCACGCCGCGCAGGGTTTCGGAACCAGAGAAATTCGCGACCACCAAAAAAGCCTGGCCGGTTTTTGAATCGCGTCGCAGGAAGGCATAAAGCCAATGGCCGGAAACCGTTTCGTTTCCCACTCTGCCGAACGCGGGATTTTCGTGGTTCGCATGGTTCAATCCGTAGAACTCACCGGCGGTGAAGGCGCGGCACTGGGTGGCGCGGATGAGTTTGCCATACCACTCGCGCAAAGAATTCTGTTCCGCGCTCAAGCGTCCGCCATCGAATTTGCCGCCGTTCACCCACTTGATGAACTCCGGCATCGACCAGTAATCGAAGATGGTCGTGCGCGCGTCGTCACCGCCGAAACCTTCCGCGCCCGCGGCCGGTTCGCCCACTTCCTGGCCGTGATAGAGCATGACCGCTCCCTTGCCCATCGAGAACAACACCGCGGAAACCGGCTTGCCGACCTTCATACCCACGCCGCCCCATTCCTTCGGGCTGGCGAGGCGGACTTCGTCGTGGTTCTCCGCGTAGCGCAGCGACTTGTGGAAACGCTTGCCGGTGAAGGTCAGCGGATCGAGATCGTTCGCCCACTTGCCGGATTCGTAGATGCCTTCCAACACATCATAGCTCGGATCGTCGTAAACCGCATCGAAGCCCGCGTCCAACAAACCGTCGAGCACGTGACCGTCTGTTAGTTTCGCCGGATCGTTGTCATAGGCCTCCGCCGAGAAGAACACGTCCGCGTTTCTGGAACGGCAGCGTTTCACCACCCAGTGCCAGAATTCCATGGGCACCATGTGCGCCATGTCGCAACGGAAGCCATCGACCCCCATAGCCTGCCAGTAGCCGAGGATTTCATCCATCGTGCGCCAGGTCCTGGGCACCTCGTCAGGCGTAGCGGCGGGACCGGGCAGATGTTCCGTGTGCCGACCCGTGGTGAAATCATGGCCGTAGTTGATCTTCACCGTCTCATACCAATCGTTGATCGAAGGCGCCCATGACACCACGTTGTTGCCCGTGACGCGACCGAAGTCGGTCTCCGGCGCGAACAGCCCGTCGCATCCAGGACGCCCGGCGGTCGGCAGTTTCAATGGCGGACCGCTGCCGGCATGCTGTGGCTGCAGGTAGTAGAAATGATTGTCACGGCCGAAAAACACGCTGCGGTCGTCGCCCTCGCCGAATGACAGCTCAGGCCTGACATCGGAAACATAGGACCTGGCAACATGGTTCGGCACGAAGTCGATGATGACTTTGAAACCGTGGCTTTTGCAGCGGGTGAGAAGCGCCTTGAACTCGTCCATGCGCTTGTCCGGGTCCATCGCATAGTCCGGGCAGACATCGAAGTAATCCTTGATGGCATACGGGCTGCCGGCGATTCCTTTCAGGATGTCCGGATCATCCGCCGGGCGCTTCGGATAGGACGTGCCGCTCGCCTGCTCAAGCACGCCGGTAAGCCAGAGGTGGGTGAAGCCCATCGCCTTGAGGGAATCCAGCGCTGGGGCAGTGATGTCATTGAATTTCCCGCAGCCGTTCTCCGCAAGCGTGCCGTTGGTTTTCCGGGTCTCGTTGGTGTTTCCGAAAGTCCGCACCATGAGCTGATAGATCACGGGGCGCGGCGCGTCACTGGCACGGATGCTCGCACTCATCGCCACCATCAAAACACCGGAAAGCAGGATTTGCCAAGTCATGGTTCAGAGCGGCGCGGAATCCGCCTTGGTAGTGTCCTTGATGAGCAGGGTGAAGCCCGCCGCGATCAGCATGGCTACGCCGCCGATCACCACCGCGACCAACCGACTGACTTCCGTGAAATGCTCCATCAGTCGGCTCAGCACGATGGCCACGAGAATCTGCGGGATCACGATGAAGAAGTTGAAGATTCCCATGTAAACGCCCATCCGCTTGGGCGGCAGCGAACTGGAGAGCATCGCGTAGGGCATCGAAAGGATGGACGCCCAGGCGATGCCGATGCCGGAAAAGCAGACCCATTGGAGGATGACTGGGTTTCTAACGAATCCGACCGACGCCAGCCCGAGCCCACCGGCCAGCAGCGAGAAGAAGTGGATCCATTTCGCCGGAACATGACGCCCGATCCACAACAACGCCATCGCGGCAAGAAATGCGACGAGGTTGTAAACGGCGAAGCAGTTGTTGGCGAGATCGATGCCGTCCTTGTAGAGCTTCGAGTCCGTGGCCGTGGCCCCCATGATATTTCTCGCCACGGCCACGCTGAAGAAGATCCACATGCAGAAGAGGCCCATCCAGGTGAAGAACTGCACGAATGCGAGCTGTTTCATGCGCGATGGCATCTGTTTGAGGGCATCGATGATTTCCGCCAGGCCGCTCATCTCGTGCTTCGGCTCGTCCGCGGCCGGCGGGTGCTCCTTGGTAGAAAATACCGTCCACAACACGGCGAGGATGAAAACCACCGCCCCCACGGTGAATGCGACGTGCACCGTCTGCGGGATCGCC